>JAIEQO010000285.1 GCA_019747655.1 Gemmataceae bacterium
GGTTTGGTTGCCCCGCCTTCGGCGGGCCGGGGCCGAACCCGGGCTCACCCGGGGACTCAAACACCGGCCGCCACACCGTCGTGAAACGCGCCTTGGCGTGGCCGCCTCATCGGTCCCCGAAGAACCGGGTCGGCTTCTCGCCGACGGCCGCCTCCCAGTTCCGCTCGCACACCGCACAGCTCACCAGCTTCCACCCCTTGTCCACGTTGAACCGCCACCGCAGGTCGCCGAGGGAGGTATAAACGTCCTTGTTCTTCGGCCTCGTCTTGAACCGTTTCGCGTGACTGATGGCGACCGGTTCCTCCGGCCCCAGCGGGGGCGGGGGCGAGACCCACGGCAGCGGGAGCCGCCAGGTGTTGTCCTCGCCCAGCGGGTGCCGGTACAGATGGGCCAGGCACCACCGCCCGTGTTCGCTCTCCCGGCCGAGGTCCTTCAGGACCAGGCACGTTTCGACCCGCAACGGGCGGTCGTCCACCTGGACGAGCCAGGCGAGGACGTGGACGGTGCCCGCGGCCCCGTACGGCGGCGTGGCCTCCTCGATCTCCTTCAGGTCCCAACCCCGCGGAAGTTCCGCGGACCGCACCGTCGCGTCGGAGGGCGGCGGCACCGGGGCGGCCACCACCAGGCCGTAGGCGACCGCCACCACGACGAGGCCGCACGCGGTTGCCAGGAGACGCATGTGCGGCCCTCCGGGGGTTGTCCCGTCGCCCGTCAGTTCAGTATCCGACTCGGGGCGGGGGTACGCCAGGGCCTCCGCTCGGCACGGCGTTCGCGTCCCGTTCTCCGGGTTGCGCAAGTTCTCCCGCCCGGTCCGTTCCCCATTCGACCGCACCCCCTCGCGTCGCCCCGACGAGACCACCATGCTCCGCAAACTCCCGGCCGCCGCCGTCGTCCTTACGTTCGCCACGCTGATCGTCCTTCCCGCAGCCCCGGCCCAGTTCACCCCCGGCGGCGGGCCGGCCGCCCAGCCGCAACCCCAACCCCCGCCGGCCGGCGACGATGGCCCCGAGGTGCTGGCCCGCGGGCCGGTCCACGAGGCCTACGCCGCCACCGTCGAGCAGCCCGGGCCGGGCGAGGTCGCCCCGAACCCCCCGCCCGAGCCGGTCGAGGAGCTGCCCCCGGACCAGAAGCCGGAGGGGGAGAACGTCCAGTGGATTCCGGGCTACTGGGACTGGGACGAGGAGCGGGCCGACTTCATCTGGGTCAGCGGGTTCTGGCGGGTCCCGCCCCCGGGGCGGGTGTGGGTGCCGGGTAGCTGGCGGGAGGTGAACGGCGGGTTCCAGTGGACCCACGGGTTCTGGCAGCCGGTCGCCCCCCCGGCCCAGCCGAACGCCCCGCCGGTCGCCCAGGAGATCGAGTACCTGCCCCAGCCGCCGGCCCCGCTGGACATCGGGCCGGCCGTCCCGGCCCCGGAGCCGGCCAGCGTCTACGTCCCCGGCTGTTGGGTGTGGCGGACCCGGTACGTCTGGCGGCCGGGGTTCTGGATGCCCCACCGCCCGGGCTGGGTCTGGACCCCGGCCTGCTACCGGTGGACGCCGGTGGGCTGCGTCTTCGTCGACGGCTACTGGGACTACCCGCTGGCCACCCGCGGGGTGCTGTTCACGCCGGTGTTCTTCCCCCGCCCGCTGCTCCGCCCGGCGTTCGTCTACACCCCGACGTATGTGGTCGCCCCGCCGGTCCTGTACGGGGCCCTGTTCTGCCGCCGCGGGTACGGCAACTACTACTTCGGCGACTACTACGAGCCGCGGTACGCGACCGTCGGGTTCCGGCCGTGGTGCGCCCCGCTGCTGGCCCGGCCGGGGCTGAACATCAACATCGGGATCGGCGGCGGCCGGCGGTGGGCCTACGACCCGCTCTGGAGCTATTACAGCGTCGCCTACCGGGACACCCCGCGGTGGTCGGCCGGCGTCGGGGACGTGTTCGCCGGCCGCTACCGGGGCGACATCCCCCGCCCGCCGCGGACCCTGGTGCAGCAGAACACCGCGATCACCAACATCACGAACGTGACCAACGTCACCAACGTGACGAACAACATCACGGTGGTGAACAACAACGTCAACACCACGGTGAACAACCCGCCGCCGGTCGCCCCGTCGATCCGGGTGGCCGACAAGGACGTGACGAACGTGGTCATGGTGGCCCCGCTCAAGGCCGCCCCGAGCCTCCAGCCGCAGGCCCAGATTCAGCCGATCGCGGCCGAGGCCCGGCAGCAGGAGGCCCGGGCCGCCCGGGAGGTCCGTCAGGTCGCCGTCCAGCGGCGGCAGGCCGAGACCGAGGCGCTGGCCGCCCGCCCGCCGGCCCCGAAGGGCGATCCGGCCGTCCCGGGGAAGGGCAACGACCCGAAGGTCGATCCGAAGGGTGGCCCGGCCGCCCCGGCCCAGCCGGTCCGGCTGAAGCTCGACGTGCCGAAGCAGGCGGTCGCCCGGGCCCAGGTCCGGGACGAGAAGGCGGCCCCGCCCCCGCCGCCGACCCAGCCGAAGGTGGACCCGAAGGCCGACCCGAAGACGGCCCCGCCGGTGGACGGCCGGACGCCGCTGCCGAAGCTCGACCCGAAGGCGGCCGACCCGAAGGGGCCGAGGCCCGACCCGAAGCTGCCCAAGGTCGATCCGAAGGGGCCGGTCATCGACCCGAAGATGAAGGTGGACCCGAAGACGCCCCCGCCGCTGCCGAAGGCGGACCCGAAGGGGGCGCCGGGCACGGTCCCGCCGCCGCTGCCGAAGGGGGAGCCGAAGGCCGACCCGAAGCTGCCGCCGCCCGCGCCGAAGGGCGACCCCAAGCTCCCGCCGCCGAACCCGAAGGACGGTCCGCCGGTGATGAAGGTCGACCCGAAGCCGACACCCGGCCTGCCGAAGGTCGATCCGAAGGGGGCTCCGTTCCCGCCGAAGGGGGACCCGAAGAACCCGGGCGTCGTCCCCCCGCCGTTGCCGAAGACCGACCCGAAGACGCCGGCCCCACTGCCGCCGGGGACGCCCAAGGTCGATCCCAAGCTGCCGGCCCCGATGCCGAAGGGTCTGCCCCCGGCCGGGCCGCCTCAGCCCAAGGCCGACCCGAAGCTGCCCCCGGCGCCGCAACCGAAGTCGGACCCGAAGACGCCTCCCGCCCCACCCCAGCCGAAGGCCGAGCCGAAGCCGCCCGCGCCGACGCCGAAGGGGCCGCCGGCCCCGCCGCCGAAGTCCCCGATGCCCCCGCCGAAGGGCGGTGAGCCGAAGTCGCCGCCCCCGAAGCAGCCGGCCCCGCCGCCGAAGAACGACCCCCCGGCCCCGCCCAAGAAGGACCCGCCGCAGGCGCTGGCCCGGCCACTGCCCCAGGCCCAGCCGCCGGCCGCCCGGCCCCCGGCGCCGGCCGCCCA
>JAIEQO010000110.1 GCA_019747655.1 Gemmataceae bacterium
GGGGGGTCGGCGACGGCCAGCCGGCCGGACGCGGCCGCCCAGCCGAGCAGGGCCGCGGCGGCGACGACCGCCGCGGGGAGGGAACGGGTCATCGGATGCTCCGGGGTGTGGGGCGAGCGGGCGGGACGGGACCAACCCCGGCCCGCCGGGCGGCGGCTACTTCAGCTCGATCGTGACCTTGTCGATTTTGCCGGCGAACGTGAACGGCACGTCGTAGGACCGGTTGACCGGGGTGCCGGCGTCCTCGCCCACGTCCAGCGTCTCGTCCAGGGCGATGCGGATCGGGATGGTCCGTTCGACCCGGCCCTTGGCCACCTCTTTGCCATCGACGCTGAGCGTGGCGGTGCCGCCCTTGCCGATGCCGCCGCCGTCGTAGGCGAAGTCCATCTTGATGGTGTGCTTGCCGGCCGCGAGCGGGTCCTTGCCCGTGACCGTGTAGTTCGCCACCCCGACGAAGTTGTAGTCGAACACCGGCTTGCCCTTGTCCAGGTACAGCCCCCACCCGCCGAACAGCCCGCCGTGGGTGACGATCATCCCGGTGGCGTCGGCCTTCACCTCCACCTCGCCGGTCACGGACCACGACTTGTTCTTGATGTCCGGGCTGGCCCCCTCCGGGATGCGGGTCATCCCCTCGGTGAAGGTGAACGACGTGCGGCCGCGGGTCAGGCTCGGGCGGATGGCCGGGTCGAGCCGGGCGTTCCGGCTGTTGTCGATCGGCAACACGTTGTACTGGGCCGCCTCGGCGTAGAAGAGGAGTTGCAGGTCCTTGAGCTTGTCCGGCATCTTGGCCGCCAGGTCGTCGGCCTGCGAGAAGTCCTTGTTGGTGTCGTACAGCTCCCACTTGTACCCGGTGATCTCGTCGGCCGCAGGCGCGTTGGGGTCCCACGGCGCGCCGACGGGCGTGGTACAGGCGACCCACCCGTCCGAGTAGATGGCCCGGTTGGCGAGCAGCTCGAAGTACTGCTTGGGGCGGCGGCTCGGGGCCTTGGCGTCGGCGAACGAGTAGGCCATGCTGACGCCCTCGATCGGCTTCTGGGTGACGCCGTTGACCGCCGCCGGGGCCGTTACGCCCGCCACTTCGAGGATCGTCGGGACGATGTCGATGACGTGGTGGAACTGGGTCCGCAGCTCGCCCTTCGCCGCGATCCCCTTCGGCCACGACACGACCAGGCCGTTGCGGGTGCCGCCGAAGTGGCTGGCGATCTGCTTGGTCCACTGGAACGGGGTGCACATGGCGTGCGCCCAGCCGACCGGGTAGTGGTTGTACGTCGTCCAGGTGCCGATCTCGTCGGCCCGCTTCAGCACCTCCTTCAGGTCCTCCTTCACCCCGTTGAAGAAGGTCATCTCGTTGAGCAGCCCCTGCGGGCTCCCCTCCGCGCTGGCCCCGTTGTCGCCGGCGATGAAGATGACGACGGTGTTGTCGAGCTGGCCGGTCTGCCGGATCGATTCGATCACCCGGCCGACGTTGTGGTCCGTCTGCTCCAGGAACCCGGCGTACACCTCCATGAACCGGGCGTACACCGTCTTCTCCTCCGGGGTGCAGGCGTCCCACGCCTGGATGCCGGGGGCGCGGGGCGTCAGCTTGGCGTCGGCCGGGATGACGCCGAGCTTCTTCTGCCGCTCGAAGGTTTCTTCCCGGACCTTGTCCCAGCCCTGGTCGAACTTCCCCTTGTACTTGTCCACCCACTCCTTCTTGGGGTGGTGCGGGGCGTGGGTGGCCCCCGGGGAGTAGTAGCAGAAGAACGGCTTGTCCGGGGCGACGGCCTTCTGCATGCCGATCCAGTTGATGGCCTGGTCGGCCATGTCGTAGTCGAAGTTGTAGTCGGGCTTGCCGAGGTACGGCTCGATCGGCTTGGTGCCCTCGACGACGGCCGGCCGCCACTGGCTGGTGTCGCCGCCGAGGAACCCGTAGAAGTGGTCGAACCCGAGGCCGGTCGGCCACAGGTCGAACGGCCCGGCCTGGCTCGTCTGCCAGTCCGGGACGTTGTGGTTCTTGCCGAACCAGGCGGTGCCGTAGCCGTTCTGCTTGAGCACCTCGGCCACGGTGGCCGTGTCCTTCCGCATGACCGAGTCGTACCCGGGGAAGCCGGTGGCGGCCTCGGTGATGACGCCGGTGTGGGCGGTGTGGTGGTTGCGGCCGGTGATGAGCGCGGCCCGGGTCGGGCTGCATAGGGCGGTGGTGTGGAAGTGGTTGTACCGCAGCCCGCTGTCGGCCAGCTTCTGGAAGGTGGGGGTGGCGCACGGCCCGCCGAACGTGCTGGTGGCCCCGAACCCGACGTCGTCGAGCAGCACCAGCAGGACGTTCGGCGCGCCCTTCGGGGCCTGGACCGGCTGCGGGAAGTCGCTCTTCGAGTCCTTGGCCCGCAGGTTGATGGTCCCCTTGAACGGCGGCGGCTGGGGCGGCAGCACCAGCGGCGTGCCCGGGCCGGCGGCCGGCTCGGCGGGCTTCCTGTCTTGGGCCGCCACTTCGGCCAGCCGGCCGGTGGCGGCCAGCCAGCCGAGCAGGCCGCCGGCCGCGACCGCCGCCGACACGAGCAGGGAACGGGTCATGGGGCACTCTCGGGTGGAGGGGAACGGGCCGGCCGGGGCTCACCCCGGCCGGACGGGTTACTTGGCGTCCTTCGGCTCTTCGAGTCGGACCAGGATCATCTGCTGGGTGTTGTCACGGCCGTAGTGGGCGAGCAGGGTACTCTCGCCCTGGGTCAGGTTCGGCAGCCCGGTCTCGAAGACGATGTCGGTCTTGTCCCCGATCGACCACGCCACCCGCTGCGTCGCCTTGTCCGCCGACCCGACGACCGGGAGGGTGTTGTCGGCGACCGCGTCGTAGTAGTTGCCGCGGACGACCCCGTCCCGGTTGACGGCCAGTTGGAAGACCCGCTGGGCCGTCTCCTCCCCCGGCTGCATCGCCCCGAACACGCCGAGCGGCTGCCACTCGTCGTTCTCGGCCGGTTGCGCCTGCCGGCCGGCGGCCACGATCCGGTCGGCCTGGGCGGCGTACTCCTGGGCCGTCCCCACCGGGTCGCCGTTCACGTACACGGCGTCGTCCTGGTAGACGACGGTGCTGCCGTAGTCGTAGGCGACCGGGGCGGCCGCGAGGCCGAGGAAGGCGGCCGTGGTGCCCCAGACCGGCGGCCGCCAGTAGCTGTACCCGGTGACCACCCGCGGGGCGACCCAGGCGGTCCGGTGGACGCTGTACCAGTTCGGGGTGAAGACGGGATTCACGAACCCGCCGCGGGCGACGGCCGCCGACGCCCGGACCGAGTTCGGGCTGAGGTAGGTGGTCGTGTGGCCGACGCGGACGCCGCCGGCCGGGCCGACCGCCACCCCGCCCCGGGTGCCGACGGCGGCCCCGCCGAACGGC
>JAIEQO010000994.1 GCA_019747655.1 Gemmataceae bacterium
GGTCAAAGTTCTCGCCTTGTGGGGGGGGGGGGTCTCCCCGCGGGTGTCAGCCCCCCGCGCGGGGGCCCCCCCCCCGACGCTCACCAACGCATCCGGCCCGACTCGTTGCCGAGCCGGGCCGGGCGGTCGCCTGCGGACGACGGAGGGCCGCTTAGTATTTCGTCAGGTCGAGGGTGATCTGCCGCTGCACGTCCGGGTCCGGCCCGACGTACAGGTGCAGGTGGTCCTTGTCGATGTAGAACACCTGGGTCCGCTGCTTCCGGACCTTCATCGGGAACGGGTAGTCGGTCTGCACGGTCTCGGTGTAGTAGATCACGCATTCCCAGTGGCAGTGGTGGAGCTGGGCCGGGCCGACCAGCGGGAAGAACCGCGGCGGGTCGATCTTGTCCACCAGCCGGTTCTTGACGATGTAGATGTCGTCCCGGAACGTCTCGTAGACATACGGAACGCCGCGGGGGACCCGGCCCCAGGCCCGCTGGACCTCCTGGTCGCTCGGCGGGTCCTCGCAGATCGGGGCCGGGAACCCGTCCCGGACCGGGGGCATGATCGGGGCCCGGCCGTCGTTCCGGTGGGCGTACTTGTCCTCCATCCGCTCGGTCACCCACGGCTGGACCGGGACCGGGGTGAGGAAGCCCATCGCGAACGGGTTACAGCCGGTCACGGCCGGCAGCGCCCCGGCGGCGAGCAGCCAGAGCTTGCGTCGAACCCAGGACATGCTCCCCCTCCGTGCGAGCGGCGGCGACCCCGGCCGGGGCCTGACGGCCATGCGTCTTCGCGTACCGGATTTATCGGCCCGGCCGGGCACGGTAGTTGAGGGGAATCTGCCGGGGTTGCGGCTACGATGGGTTCGGCGACCTCCGGGCGGAGGTGGTGGCTCGGCCGGCACGCCCCTCGTAGGGTGGGTCGAGCGGACCGTCTTCGGTCCGCGACGCCCCACCACCGGGTCGGAAGATGGTGGGGCGTCGCGTGACTTCGTCACGCTCGACCCACCCTACAAAACTCTGCGTCGCCCTGCGGTGCACCGCCCAGCTACGATGGGGGCAGGGGTCCGACTCGGAACTCGAAACTTCAAACTCGAAACTCCCCAATGGTTTACCTCTCCCGCATCTACACCAAGTCCGGGGACGGCGGCGAGACCGGGCTGGGCGACGGCACCCGGGTGCCGAAGGACCACATCCGGGTCGAGGCCTACGGGCAGGTGGACGAGCTGAACGCCGCCCTCGGGCTGCTCGCCGCGTATTGCCCGGACGCCCCGGACGCCGGACTCCTCCGCGACATCCAGAACGACCTGTTCGACGTAGGCGGCGACCTGTGCGTCCCGCCGGCCGAGGGCGAGGAGCCGGGGAAGGCCCTGCGGGTGACGGTCGCCCAGGCCGAGCGGCTGGAGGCGGCCATCGACCGGCTCAATGAGGGGTTACAGCCGCTGCGGAGCTTTGTGCTGCCGGGCGGGACGCCGGCGGCGGCTTGGCTGCACCTGGCCCGGACGGTCTGCCGCCGGGCCGAGCGGGCGGTCGTCACCCTGGCCCGGGCCGAGCCCGTCAACCCGCAGGTGGTCGTCTACCTGAACCGGCTGTCGGACCTGCTGTTCGTCCTCGGCCGGGTGGCCAACGACGGGGGCAAGGCCGATGTGCTCTGGGTCCCCGGGGCCAACCGGGGCGGCTGAGGGACGACAACGCCCCCGGCCGCGGCCTTCAATTGGTTTGGTTCGGCAATACGCACACCCTGCGGCCGAACCAATGAACCCGGTCGCACCGACGGTCGTTCTCATGACCCGAGCAACCGGGGCGACTTTCGCAACGTCTCCCGTCCCGGTAAAGTGCGTACACCGCTCCCCCGGGGTGTCCGCATGCTCGGGCCGTTCCGCTGGCTCTGCTGGGCCGTCGTCCGCCTCCTCCTGGCCCTCCGCTACCGGCTGACCATCGCCGGCACCGAGGAGGTGTTCCGCCACCCCGGGCCGTACCTGATCTTGCCCAACCACCCGGCCATGATGGACCCGCCCAACCTCCTGGTGAGGTTGTGGCCGCGGTTCAAGATGCGGCCGGTGCTGCTCGAAACCAACTTCCGGAACCCGGTCCTGGCCCCGGTCATGGGCCTGGCCCGGGCGATCCGGGTGCCGGACACCGACAAGGCCAGCGCCGAGGCCCGGCAGAAGGCCGAGGAGGCCGGCCGGCAGGTGGCCGCCGCCCTGAAGGCCGGGGAGAACGTCATCATCTGGCCGAGCGGCCGGCTCCAGCGGGACGGGGCCGAGCGGCTCGGGGGGGCCCGGACCACGGCCGACGTGCTGGCCGCGGTGCCCGAGGCGACGGTGGTGCTGGCCCGGACCCGCGGGATGTGGGGGAGCATGTTCAGTTGGGCCTGGGCCGAGAAGCCGAACATCGTCGGCCTGTTGCTCAAGGGGGCCGGGCTCCTGCTGGCGAACCTGTTAGTGTTCGCCCCCCGCCGGCGGGCGACGGTGACGCTCGAAGCGTTCCCCCGGGACCGCCGCCCGGAGCCGACCCGTGAAGCCCTGAACCGGTGGCTCGAAGGGTGGTACAACGCCGACACCGGGGGGAAGTCCGAGACGCCGACGTTCGTCCCGTACCACTTCCTCGTCGGCCCGCGGACGGCCGAGTTCCCGCCGCCGTCGGCCGGCCCCGAGGTCGACCTGGGGAAGGTCAAGCCGGCCACCAAGCAGGCCGTCGCCGAGCTGCTCGGGGAGAAGCTGAAGCGGCCGCTGGCCGAGGGGGAGAACGCCCCCGACACGACGTTCATGCAGCTCGGGCTCGACAGCCTCGACGGGATGGAGGTCGCCCTCCAGGTCGAGCAGCAGTTCGGGTTCTCCGCCGACCCGGTGCCGACCACGGTGGGCGGGCTGTGGGCCCTGGCCGAGGGGCTGCTCTCGACCGCCCCGCCGAAGCCGCCGCCGAAGGGGTGGTTCGACAAGCCGGCGGACGACCGCCCGCTCGGGGTGGACGGCGACACCCTCCCGGCCGCCATCCTGAACCAGGCGGTCCGCCAGCGGCGGGACATCATCGCGGCCGACGACCTGGCCGGGGGCGTCACCTACGAGCGGCTGATGGTCGGGGCCGGGGCGATGGCCGCCCGGTTCCGGCAGGTCGAGGCCCCGAACGTCGGGCTGCTCCTGCCGGCGTCGGTGGCCTGCGACATCGCCTTCCTCGGCCTCCACTTGGCCGGCAAGCTGCCGGTGGTGCTGAACTGGACGACGGGCCCCGCGAACCTGGCCCACGCGGCCCGGCTGACCGGGCTCACCCACGTCGTCACCTCGAAGGCGTTCATCGACCGCACCCAAGTGGAGGTGGCCGGGACGAAGTACCTGTTCCTGGAGGAGGTCCGGGCCGGGATCGGCAAGCTCGAACTCCTCCGCCGG
>JAIEQO010000859.1 GCA_019747655.1 Gemmataceae bacterium
GCCGACCCGGCCGAGCTGGCCCGGCGGCTGCGGGACGGCCCGTGCGCGGCCGTCCTGGCCGCCCCGGACGTGGTCGCCGGGCTGCTCGACCGGTACCGCCGGGACGAGCTGATCCTCGGGCACATCGACCGCGGGCTGGCCGTCCTCGACCCGGCCGGGGTGGTCGGCTGGGCGAATGCCGCCTTCCGCGGCTGCGCCTGTGCCGACACCGACCCGGTCGGCAAGCCACTCCTGGAGGCCCTGGGCGGGGCCCGGACGGCCGACCCCGACCCGCTGGCCCCGGCCCGGGCCGGCCGCCCCACCTCCTTCCGCCTCCACTGCCCGGCCGACCCCGACCACCCCCACCTGGAGGCCGATGTCCGCCCGGTGGCCGGGCCGGACGGGGCCGTCACCGGGCTGGTCGCGGTCGTCCGGAACGTCACCCCGGAGGTCGTCCAGCGGCAGAAGCTCGACGCCCTGCACGCGGCCGGGCGGGAGCTGGCCGGGCTGGACGCCGACCAGCTCGCCGAGATGAACGTCCCGTCCCGGGTCGAGCTGCTCAAGCTGAACCTCCGCCGGTTCGTCCACGACCTCCTGCGGTACGACACGATCGAGGTCCGGGTGCTGGACCGGCGGACCGGGGAGCTGAAGCCGCTGTTGGAGGACGGGATGACCCCGGAGGCGGCCGGCCGGGCGCTGTACGCCGCCCCGACCGGCAACGGGGTGACCGGGTACGTCGCCAGCACCGGCCGGAGCTACCTCTGCCCGGACACCGCGGCCGACCCGCTGTACATCCGCGGGGCCGAGGGGGCCCGCAGCTCGATGACCGTCCCGCTGGTGTACCACGACGAGGTGATCGGGACCTTGAACGTGGAGAGCCCGCGGGTCAACGGGTTCGGCCCGGACGACCTCCAGTTCACCGAGCTGTTCAGCAAGGAGGTGGCGGCCGCCCTGCACACCCTGGACCTCCTGACCGCCCAGCAGGAGTGTACCGCCAGCCAGTCGATCGAGGCGGTGAACAAGGAGGTGGCCCTGCCGCTGGACGAGGTGCTGGCCAGCGCCAGCCTGCTGATCGGTAAGGCGTTCGCCGACCCGGAGACGACCGCCCACCTCCGCCGCATCCTGGACAACGCCCGGCTGGTGAAGGCGAACATCAGCCGGGTCGGGCGGGAGATGACCCCGGCCGAGGTCGACGGGCTGCGGCCGGCGACCGGCCCGCGGAGCGGGGTGGTGCCGGTGCTGGTGACCGACCACCCGGCGGCCGGGCCGGCGGTGTCGGCGGCCGACGACACCCCGCTGGCCGGTCGGCGGGTCCTGGTGGTCGACTCGGACGAGCGGGTCCGCCGGCAGGCCCACCTCCTGTTGACCCGGCTGGGGGCGGTGGCCGAGACGGCCGGGTCGGCGACGGCCGGTCTGGCGATGGCGGCCGACAACCGGTACGACGCGATCTTGCTGGACGTGAAGCCGCCGGACATGGGCGGGTACGAGTGCTACCGGCGGTTCCGGGCGGCCGGTCGGGGGGCGGTGCTGGCCCTGACCACCGGGTTCGGGTACGACGTGGCGCATTCCATCGTCAAGGCCCGGCAGGACGGGCTGCGGTACGTCCTGTTCAAGCCGTTCCGGCAGGAGCAGGTGGTCAACGCCGTCCTCGACGCGGCCGCCGTCCCGGCCACCACCGCGGGCTGACCGGCGCCCCCTCCCCCCCTCACTTTTTTGCAGACCCGCAGAAGCCCGCCGGACGCTGGAAATCGTAAGGGTTCGGCGGAACCGGCCTGCGGGGGGGCCGCCACGCTCGGCCCGCCGGCCGGCCCCAACCCCCGACCCGGTAACCGGTTCGGCGTCGGCCCCACCGATCCCGTATCCCGCCACGCTGCCGACCCCCGGGTTGGTCGCGGCGTGTGGCCGGCCGGTCGCGTTCGTCTCGTGTCGCATCGGGCCACCCTCCGACGAACCCACTCACCCTGATTTTATACCCATGTTCAGTATCAATCCAGGTCGGTAGCCGCCCGCGAATTTTTTTGGCGTACACCGCTCGCCGCTTGCGCCTGGTATGGTGGACCCCGTAGCGGAGGGCCCACCCGTGTCCGAACGTGACCTCTTCCTGTCGGCGATCGCCATCCCCGACCCCGCGGCCCGGAGCGCCTTCCTCGACCGGGCCTGCGGCGGCGACCCCGGCCTCCGCCGGGGGGTGGACCAACTCCTCGCCGCCCACGCCGAAGCCGGCAGCTTCCTCGACCCGCCGCCGGCCCCTGGGACCGCGGGCGTCCCGCCCGCCCCGGAACCGACCGTCGACCTCCCGGCCGGCCCGCCGACCGGCACCTTCGGCGACGCGACCGCCTCCTACCGGCCGGCCCCGGAGGTGCCCGAGACGGTCATCGCCGGGCGGTACAAGCTCCTGGAGCCGATCGGCGAGGGCGGGATGGGCACCGTCTGGATGGCCCAGCAGACCGAGCCGGTCAAGCGGCGGGTGGCCGTCAAGCTCGTCCGCTCGGACCGCGGCGGGTCGCGGGCGATCCTGGCCCGGTTCGAGGCCGAGCGGCAGGCCATCGCCCTGATGGACCACCCGCACATCGCCAAGCTCCTCGACGCCGGGGCGACCGCCGGCGGCGAGCCGTTCTTCGTGATGGAGCTGGTCCGGGGGGTGCCGCTGACCCAGTTCTGCGACGCCCGCCGGCTCACGGTCCCCGAGCGGCTCGACCTATTCCGGCAGATTTGCGGTGCGGTCCAGCACGCGCATCAGAAGGGCATCATCCACCGGGACCTGAAGCCGTCCAACGTCCTCGTGGAGTCCCACGACGGCAAGCCGGTGCCGAAGGTGATCGACTTCGGGCTGGCCAAGGCGGTGGGTGGGTTGGACCTGACCGACCGGTCGGTGTTCACCGGGTTCGGGGCGGTCCTCGGGACGCCCTCGTACATGGCCCCGGAGCAGGCCACCCTCAGCGCGGTGGACGTGGACACCCGGGCCGATGTCTATGCCCTCGGGGTGATCCTGTACGAACTGCTGGCCGGGTCGCCGCCGATCCGCCGGGACGAGCTGAAGCGGGCGGCCCTGGAGGAGATGCTCCGGGCCGTCCGGGAGGATGAACCCCCACCGCCGAGTAGCCGCATCTCCGGGTCGGCCGAGAAGCCGTCGATCGCGGCCAACCGGCAGACCGAGCCGGCCCGGCTCGGCCGGTTCGTCCGGGGCGAGCTGGACTGGGTGGTGATGAAGGCCCTGGCGAAGGACCGTGACCGGCGGTACGAGACGGCGGCCGCATTCGGGGCGGACGTGGGTCGGTTCCTGAACCACGAGCCGGTGGCGGCCGGGCCGCCGTCGGCCGGGTACAAGCTGCGGAAGTTCGTGGCCCGGAATCGGGGGCGGGTGGCGGCGGCCGGGCTGGTCCTGCTCG
>JAIEQO010000615.1 GCA_019747655.1 Gemmataceae bacterium
GGAGTGGCGGCGGCCGGCGGGGTGGCGATGGCCGGCGGGGCGGCGGCCGCCCGGCAGTTCGCCGTCGGGTCGGAGGCGGTCGGCCGGTGGGTGTGGTCGACCAAGCGGCAGGACCAGGGCTTCTGGGAGAGCCTGACCGACTGGCTGCGGTTCTGGGAGGCCGACGCGACGGACTGGTGACTCGGCGCTCACCGGGCCGGCCGGGGCTTGCGGGCCCGTCCGAGAGCCTGTTCGGCCTCCTGGGCGAGGAGCGGGTCGCGGGGGTCGGCGGCCCAGCGGCGGAGGACGGCCGCGGCGTCCGGGGTGGCGGCCAGTTCCAGGGCGTAGACCGCCCGGACCGCCCGCAGCCCGTCGCCCCCGATCGGGACCGGTGCCTCGGCCGCCCGCAGCAGTTGCCCCGCCCGCCGGACCATCTCCGGCGATCGACCCCGGGCGACGGCCTCCCGCAGCGGGGCGGTCGCCACCCCGCCGAGCCGGCGGAGGTCGCGGGTGGCGTCCTCCCGGGTCTGGTAGTCCGGGTCGTCCAGGGCGTCGACCAGCCGGCGGACCCGGTCCGGGTCGGGGCCGGCCCCGGGGAACTTGGCGGCCAGCAGCGGGACGGCCTTCGCCGGGTCGGCGGCCAGGGTCCAGACGGCCCGGACGCCGACCCCGGCGTCCGGGGCGGCGAGGTCGGCCCAGAGCCGGTCCGGGTCGGCCGTCTTGGCCTCCGTCGCCCACCGGTCGGGCTCGGGCGGGACCGGCAGCATCCCGACCCGGCCCTCGTACAGGCCCCACGCCACCCACCGGCCGTCCGGCGAGAACGCCCGGCCGCGGCCGGAATGACCCGGGGTCGAGTACGCGCACCCGCCGGTCGCCGTCTCGTACAGGCACCACACCCCCCGGTTGCCGGTCACGGCCATCAGCCGGGAGTCGGGCGAGAAGGCCACGTGGGACGCCGTCTCGGCCGCCAGCTCGTGCAGCAGGGTCCCGCCGGCGGCGTCCCACAGGGCGTACCGGGTTCGGATCGTCCGGGCCGTCTCGGTGTCCGTGATGGTGAATTCGCGGCCGGCGACGTACCGGCCGTCCGGGCTGACGGCCGCCGGGCCGGCCCGGAACGGGAACTCGACCGGCGGTCCGCCCGAGCCGGTCTCCCACAGGCGGACCGGGCACCGGTCGGCCGGTTCCCCCGGCCCATTCCCCGGCCACCCGGCCCCCAGCAGCCGGTCGCCGGCCGCCCCGAGGTACGCGACCGTACCCGGGAAACCCGGGAACCGCCCGGCGGGGCGGCGGCCGGGCAAGTCCCACCGCAGGACAATGCCGTCCACCCCGCCGGAGTAGACATCGCCTCGGGCGGTCACGGCCAGGGCCCGGACCGCCCCGGCGTGCCCGGCCAGCTCCCCGACCTGCCGGAGGTTGGCGGGGTCCCAGAGCCGGACGAGACCGTCCGACTCGGCCGTTAACAGTAACTTCCCGTCGGGCGAGTAGGCGATCGCCCCGATCGTCCCGCCGGAGGTCCGGACCCCGGCCAGCGGCCGCCCGGTCGCCGGGTCCCAGGCCCGCAGGGCCCCGTCCCCGCCGCCCGACGCCACGACCCGCCCGTCCGGGCTGAAGGCGACGGCGTCGACCGCCCCGAGGGCGCCCCGCGAGAGCGGCGGGTGTCCGTCCGGGATCAGCGGCAGGGGCGGCGGTGTCGGGTCCGGTGGCGCAGCCGGCGGGGGGACGGGTGCATCGGCCTCCCGCTCGGGGGGTGGCGGGGGCGCGGGGTCGGCGGCGAGTTGGGGTACCACCGGCCGTGGCCGGAGGAGCCACCCGACGGCCACCATGACGCCGACGGCAACGGCCAGGACGATCAGGCTGCGTCGCATCGGCCCTTCCCCTACCGGCATGGCCCGGCGGCCCGTCGCCCGATCCATGGGTTGAGTTCAACACTAACCGCCGGTCCGGCGACCTGCAACCCACCACCGGCGGTGGCGGCCGGGGGCGTGGGGTGTTAGGCTACTAGGGCTACCCGACTCGCGAGTTCGCCCCCATGCTGACGGCCACCTGCCCGTCCGACGACGACCTCCTCGCGTTCCTGTTCGACCCGGCCGGCGGCCCCCCGGCCGGGGTCGCCGACCACCTGAACGACTGCCCGCCCTGCCAGGGCCGGGCCGAACAGCTCGTCCGGGTCGGGAACACCCTCGCCGGTCTGCTCCGCCGGTCGACCCCAGCCGCCACCGTCCCCGGGTTCCGGTTCGCCCGCCCGGACGTGACGACCACCGCCCCCCCGGTCACCGACCCGGATGCCACCGCCGACGCCCCCGGCCCGGCCGAGGCGGCGTGGGCCGGGCAGACCGGGTACGAGGTCCTCGGCGAACTCGGCCGGGGCGGGATGGGCGTCGTGTACAAGGCCCGGCACCCCGGGCTCGGCCGGATCGTCGCCCTGAAGATGATCCGCGGCGACCTCGGCGGGCGGGCCGGCCGGTTCCGGGCCGAGGCCGAGGCCGCCGCCCGGCTCCAGCACCCGGGGGTCGTCCAGGTGTACGAGGTCGGGGAACACGACGGCCGGCCGTACATCGCCCTGGAGTACGTCGACGGGCCGTCCCTCGACCAGGCCCTCAAGGGCAAGCCGCTCACGCCCCGGGAAGCCGCCGGGCTGGTCGAGACCGTCGCCCGGGCGATCCACTACGCCCACACCCGGGGGGTCGTCCACCGCGACCTGAAACCCGCCAACATCCTGCTCGGAAATGCGGAACTCGGATTGCGGAACGCGGAATCGCAGGCCGAGGTCCGTGATTCCGCATTCCGCATTCCGCATTCCGCAATTCCCAAGGTGACGGATTTCGGGATCGCCAAGCGGCTGGACGCGGCCGACGGCCCGACCCGGGCCGGGGAGCTGCTCGGGACGCCGGCGTACATGGCCCCGGAGCAGGCCGGCGGGGCGTCCGACACGGCCGGCCCGGCGGTCGACGTGTGGGCCCTCGGGGTGATCCTGTACGAGTGCCTGACCGGCCGCACCCCGTTCCAGGGGACCGACACCCTCGACACCCTCCTGCTCGTCCGCAACCAGGACCCGGTCCCGCCCCGGCGGCTGCTGCCGAACGTCCCCCGCGACCTCGAAGCCGTCTGCCTGAAGTGTTTGCAGAAGGAGCCGGGCAAGCGGTACGCCTCGGCCGAAGCCCTGGCGGACGACCTCCGGCGGTTCCTCGACGGCCGCTCGACCGCCGCCCGCCCGGCCGGCCCGGCCGCCCGGGGGTGGAAGTGGGTCCGCCGGAACCCGGGGGTGGCCGCCGCCCTGGCCGGGGTGGCGGTGGCGGCCGCGGCGGCGGTCGCGGCGGGTCTTTACTACAACGCCCGGCTGCGGGACGCGGCCGACGCCGCCCGGGCGGCCGAGGCCCAGGCCCGGGAGGCGGAGGCCCAAGC
>JAIEQO010000599.1 GCA_019747655.1 Gemmataceae bacterium
GCGCTGCCGGTCGCGGCGGCGGCCGGCCTCGAACGGGCGGGCATCGGCGCCGGCCCGCAGGACCCGGCCTCGTTGGTGGCGGTCGCGGCCGGGGTGGTCGGAGCCGGGTTGGCCGGCGGGTGGTTCGGCGGGGTGCTGTTCCCGCCGCTGGCCCCGCGGGCGATGCGGGACCGGAAGGTCCGACTCGGGGGAGACTGAGCGGGATCGGCCGTGCCGTACTCAGGCGTACTCGACCTCCGCGGCCCGGTCCGGGTACTGGGCCGACATCTCGTCCAGGCACCCGCGCATCAACCGGGCGTCGTCCGGTAGCCGTGCAGCGAATCCCGACCAGCCGACCAATCGGAGCCGGCGGGGCATTTCGACCAACCCGGTGATGGCGTCCCAGAAGGCGTCCCAGTTACACCCGTACCAGCCCGGGAAGTCGAGTGAGTTGAGCAACAGGAGATGCAGTTCTTGGGGCGTCGTCACCCCAGTCAAGTCGATCTGAACGAGCCTGCGGCGCCCGCACATCCGGGGCCTCCCGTCAGAGGGGTCACTCCCCCATCACCCGTTGTTCGAGCGGCCGCCGCCACTCCGGGCCGAGGGTCGTGTAGTGGGCCAGTACGTCCCGGGCGAGGTCGGCGTGGCCGTCGTCGAAGTAGCACAGGTGCCACAACTCGCGGACCGTCAGGTTCCCGGCCGCCCGGCTCACCGCCTCGATCGTGTCGCCCGCGGCGACTTCGCCCTCCTCGACCACCCGCAGATAGAAGCCGGTCCGGCCGGACTTCATGAACCGCTTCGGGAACCCGGGGTCGTTCATCCGGACGGCCAGCTTGTAGCACGGCATCCGCGGCTGGGCGACTTCCAGCACGGCCGTCCCGAACCGGTAGATGTCCCCGATTCGCACCGCGTCTTCGAGCAGGCCCTCGGTGGTCAGGTTCTCGCCGAACTGGCCGAACGGGAACGCCCGGCCGGTCTCGGCCGCCCACGTCGGGTAGTGCTCGGCCGGGTAGGCGTAGACGGCCTTGTTCAGCCCGCCGTGGACGGACAGGTCGGCCTGGGCGTCGCCGGCCAGGTTGAGCCGCCGGACCGCCACCGGCCCGGCCACCGGCTCCTTGAAGATGCCGGTGCGGACCTCGTGCCCGCCGGCCACGACCGTCTTCGGGAGTGACACGTTGACGGAGACGACACGCATGACCTACTCCGGGCGAACCCCGAGCGTGAGCGAGGGGGTGGCGTTCGGCCCACCCCCTCGCTCACGCTCGGGGTTCGCCGGCCCCTTACTTCTTGTCCTCGACGGTCAGCTTGAACGGGGCGCTGGTCAGCGTGACCTGCCCGTACCCCTCGCCGGCGTCCTTGGCGTCCGCCGGGGCCGGGGACACGCCCGTCTTCAGGGTGGCCACCAGCTCGTAGTCCCCGGCCGTCGTCCAGTAGGCGAACTTCGACATCCCCCGGAACCCGCTCATCAGGCTCTTCAGCGGGATGCTGTGCGTCTTCCCCGGGGCGATCTCCACCCCCTCGGGGGTGCGGAACTCGCGGGTGAAGGCCAGCGGCGGGGCGGCGTTGACCGCCCCCTTCCCCTTCAGCTCCAGCGACAGGTCGAACGGGTCGCCCTTGACCCAGACCGTCACCGGCTTGTCCGACGTGTTCTTGATCTCGACCGCCAGCTCGACCGCCGGCGGGTCGGGCATTTTCTCCCCGGCCTTGTTCGCGGCCGCCAGCTTCTCCAGGTACTCGGCCGCCGACAACCCGCCCCGGTCCAGGGTGTAGGCCGTCTTCTTCCCGGTGATACTCAGCTCCAGCGGGGTGCCTTTCGGGTCGGCCTTCGGCCCGTCCTTCTTGTCGTCCGCCCCCGCGGCCCCGGCCAGCCCGACCGCCGCCACGACCGCCAGCCCCCGAATCGTCGTCCGCATCGCAACCCTCCAAACCGGTGTCGGGCGACCGTCCGCTCCGCCCCCACCCGACGCCCGGCCGGGCCGCCGGGATTGTCGCCCGATTGTAACGGGGCCGCCGGCGGCCGGCGACCCCCGGGCGTCCGGAACCGGTGGTCCCGGCCGGGCGGTTGGTCCGATACCGGCGCGGGTTCTATCATGCCCGTGTAGGGCCCGGCCGGCTCGCACCCCCACCCCCGCGGCGGTAACATGGACGAGTTGCACCACGAATGCGGCGTGGCGGCCTTGTACTGCCTCGCCGACAAGCCCGGCCCGTCCGCCGTCTGGTCCGGCGACCCGGACCAGGTCTCCCGGCTGATGCCGCGGATGCTCCTCGACCTGCAAAACCGCGGCCAGCTCGCCGCCGGGATGGCGACCTACAACCCGACCCGCGACCAGCTCCTCGACACCTACAAGGAGATCGGCACGGTCATCGAGGCGTTCCGGATCAACCACCCGGGGAAGTTCGCCTCGATCATGGAGGAGTACGCCGGGCGGGCGGCCATCGGGCACACCCGGTACGCCACCTGCGGGCCGACCACCCGGAGCTACGCCCAGCCGTTCGAGCGGCGGCACGGGTGCAAGTGGAAGTGGTTCGCGTTCGCCTACAACGGCCAGCTCACCAACTTCACCGACCTCCGCCAGCAGCTCCTCCGGACCCACGACTACCACCTGACCCGGGAGAACGACACCGAGGTCATCCTCCACTACCTGGCCCACGAGATGCGGGGCGACGACCGGCCCGACTTGGTCGACGTCTTCCGCCGGCTCAGCCGGAGGTTCGAGGGGGCGTACAACCTCGCCTTCCTCAACGGCATGGGCGAGATGGTCGTCTCCCGGGACCCGACCGGGCTGCGGCCGATGTGCTACGCGACCGACGGCCGGGTGTTCGGGGCGGCCAGCGAGAGCGTCGTCCTCCAGAACCTCGGGTTCCGGGACATCCGGTCGCTCGAACCCGGCGAACTCGTCCTCGTCCGCGACGGCGAGGTCGGCACCCACCGGTACGCCGAGCCGAAGCGGGTCAGCCACTGCTTCTTCGAGTGGGTGTACTTCGCCAACGTGGCCAGCACCCTGGACGACCGGAGCGTCTACCTGTCCCGGTCGCGGCTCGGGCAGGAGCTGGCGAAGCAGGAGCGGGAACTGGGCCGGGTCCCGCTCGACCCGGCGGAGACCGTCGTGGTGCCGGTGCCCGACACCGGGAAGGCGGCGGCCGACGCGATGGCCTTCGCCCTCGGCATCCCGTCGGTCGAGGGGCTGATCCGCAACCGGTACATCGGCCGCACCTTCATCGAGGGGTCGAACCGGGCCGACCGGGTGCGGGCCAAGTTCACCCCGCTGCGGGAAGTCCTCTCCGGCAAGCGGGTGCTCCTGGTCGAGGACTCGATCGTCCGCAGCACCACCCTCAAGAGCCTGCTCCACCACCTCCGCGACCAGGGCGGGGCGAAGGAGGTCCACGTCCGGGTGGCCTGCCCGCCGAT
>JAIEQO010000302.1 GCA_019747655.1 Gemmataceae bacterium
ACGCCGGCTACCGGGACCGCGCGCATCTGGAGCAGGACGCCGACCTCGCCGCCGTCCGCGGCCGGGCCGACTTCCGGGCGCTGGTCGAGACGCTGCCGTACACCGCCCCGCCGCCGCGGCCGGCGAGGCGGTGACCGACGGCCGCTTGACGCCGCCGCCGGGGCGGGGAGAATGGGCATCGTCCCCACCTCCCGGAAGCCCCTCCCATGTCGAGTGCCACGTTGGAACAGCCGGCCCGCCCGAAGCGGACCCCGCCGAAGGTCGCCGACCAACTGATGTTCGTCGGCGGCCGGTGGGTGTACAGCCAGTCCGGCAAGACGTTCGACACCGCCAACCCCGCGACCGGCGAGACCATCTGCAAGGTCGCCGAGGGCGACGCCGCCGACATCGACCTGGCGGTGAAAGCGGCCCGCAGGGCGTTCGAGTCCGGCCCGTGGAGCCGGATGAACGCCTCGGCCCGGGGCCGGCTCTTGAACAAGCTGGCCGACGCCATCGAGGCCCACAAGGACGAACTCGCGGCCCTCGAGTCGCTCGACAACGGCAAGCCGATCGCCGACTCCCTCGGGGCCGACCTGCCGCTCACCCTCCAGTGCTACCGGTACTACGCCGGGTGGGCCGACAAGAACCACGGCCAGACCATCCCGGTCGACGGCGACTACTTCTGCTACACCCGGCACGAGCCGGTCGGTGTGGTCGGGCAGATCATCCCGTGGAACTTCCCGCTCCTGATGCAGGCGTGGAAGTGGGGCCCCGCCCTGGCCTGCGGCAACACGCTGGTGCTCAAGCCGGCCGAGCAGACGCCGCTCACCGCCCTGCGGGTGGCCAAGCTGGCCCAGGAGGTCGGCTTCCCGGACGGGGTCATCAACGTCGTCCCGGGCTACGGGCCGACCGCCGGGGCGGCCCTGGCGAGTCACCTCGACGTGGACAAGATCGCCTTCACCGGCGAGACCACGACCGGCAAGCTCGTCATGACCGCGGCCGCCCAGTCGAACCTCAAGCGGGTGTCGCTCGAACTCGGCGGGAAGTCGCCGAACGTGGTGTTCGCCGACGCCGACCTCGACGCCGCGGTCGAAGGCGCCTACTTCGGGCTGTTCTTCAACCAGGGGCAGTGCTGCGTGGCCGGCTCGCGGCTCTTCGTCCAGGACGACGTGTACGACGAGTTCGTGGACAAGATCACGGCGAAGGCCAAAGCCCGGCGGGTCGGCGACCCGTTCGACCCGGCCACCGAGCAGGGGCCGCAGGTGTCGGCCGAGCAGTTCGACCGGGTCATGGGGTACATCGGCAAGGGCCAGCAGGACGGGGCGAAGATGCTGGCCGGCGGCAGCCGGGTCGGCGAGAAGGGGTACTTCGTCGAGCCGACGGTGTTCGCCGACGTGACCGACGACATGACGATCGCCCGGGAGGAGATCTTCGGCCCGGTGATGAGCATCCTCCGATTCCGGGACGTGGACGAGGTGGTCGAGCGGGGCAACCGGACGTTCTACGGGCTGGCCGCGGCCGTCTGGACCCGGGACGTGAAGAAGGCGATCGGCCTGTCGAACCGCCTGCGGGCCGGGACGGTGTGGGTGAACTGCTACGACGTGTTCGACGCGGCCGCCCCGTTCGGCGGGTTCAAGATGTCCGGGATCGGCCGGGAGCTGGGGCAGTACGCGCTGCAGCTCTACACCGAGGTGAAGACGGTCATCATGGCGACCTGACGGGACGCCAAGTCAATGATAATACTTTCGGGCCGAGCGGTCCGCTGGCGTGGCACGGCACCGGCGGTCGGCCGGCCGACACGCTCATTCCCGCGAGGCCGAGTTCGGTGACGGGGCCGTCCGCGTGCGTGCCGCCGACCGGGCGGCCGTCAGCCGTCGAGCAGGTCGTTCTCGGTGTAGATGGTGAACCCGAGGTTCGACAGGGTGGTCGCGGCCGTCTCGTGGTCCTCGACGTGCAGGGCGACCGCCGTGTTCCCCATCGGCCCGACCCCGATCATCAAGGGGTACGCGTAGTGGATGTCGATCTCGGCCCCGAGCATGGCCTTGCAGATGGTCACCAGCGGCTGGTCGTTGTCCGGCAGCTTCACCACCAGCAGGTCGCTCTCGGTGAACGGCAGCTTGGCCGCCGTGAGGATTTCGTAGGCCCGCTCCGGGTTGCTCGGGACCACCCGGATGATGGCGCAGTCGGCGTTCTCCACCACCGTCAGGGCGACCAGCTTCACGTCGGTCGTCTCGAACCGCCGGACCAGGTCCAGCAGGGCCCCCATCCGGTTGGCCAGGAACACGTTGAACTGGCGGACGCTCGGCCACTCCCGCCCGCGGGCGGTCAGCTCGTCCAACGCCGACCCCTCGTCCTCGCCGAAACTCATAGTCCGCCCCCGGATGTGATTCGGTTGAGTCTAACCGACCCCCGCCCGGCCGGTCAACGACGAACCCCGGCGAAAGGGGCGGCCCGGTTTCCGACTACTACCCGGTGAGGGCGGCGAGTCCTTCCGACCCGGCCGCCCCTCCAACGGTTCGCCGACCGCCGGCACACCACACGGGCTCCCCATGAACCTGTTCGACTCGTTCCGCCAGGCGCTACCGCTGCCCGAGTTCCTGGCCAAGTACGGCACCCCGGCCGACCGGTCCCGGTGGGAGGCGGCCAAGACGGCCATCACCCTATCCGACGCCCAGAAGCAGTTGCTGGCCAAGTTCACCCGGGAGACGAACGTACTCGTCCTGGCCGGGGCGTGGTGCGGCGACTGCGTCAGCCAGTGCCCGGCGTTCGACCGGTTCGCCGAGGCCGCCCCGGTTTTAAAGGTCCGCTACCTCGACCGGGACGACTACCCGGACGTGCAACAGGCCCTCCAGATCAACGGCGGGAACCGGGTGCCGGTGGCCGTCTTCTTCTCGGAGGACGGGGCCGAGGTGGCTCGGTACGGCGAGCGGACCCTGGCCCGCTACCGGCAACTCGCCGGGCAGATGACGGGCGACGGCTGCGCCACCGGCCTGGGGCTGCACAAGGACCCGGTCCAGGCCCAGGTGGTGCAGGAGTGGCTCGACGAGTTCGAGCGGGTGCAATGGATTCTGCGGCTGTCGCCACGGCTGCGGCGGAAGCACGGGGATTGAACCGGGAAGGAACAAGGCAAAAGGAAAAAGGCAAAGGAACAAGTCGGGACCGCGGCCCCGTTCAATAGGAGATTTTGCCTTCTTCCTTTTCTCTTTTGCCTTCCGCCACACCGCGGCCCGGGTTGACGGCCGGGGGTCCGATCCGGTAACTTTTCCCGACCCCCGCTCGGGCCGCCGCGCCTTCCCCTTCCGACCGCCCGGCCGGCGAGCGGCCGCGGGTCGCCGCCGGCACGAGGCCGCCGATGTTCCGCTACCGCTGCCCGAACGCCGCGTGCGGCCGAGTCCTCCAGGCCCCCCCGGTCCGGGCCGG
>JAIEQO010000740.1 GCA_019747655.1 Gemmataceae bacterium
GGGGGCCCCCCCCCCCCCCCCCCGGGGGGGGGGGGGGGGGGGCCCCCCCCCCCCCGCTCGCCGTACCCGGAGGTGCCGCGATGTTCCCCCCGTTCGACCCGTCGGCCGGCCCGATCCAGCCGGTCCTCCAGCGGTACCGCGAGTACTCCCGGCAGCGGACGATGACGCTCGGCGACCTGCTCCTGGAAAACCGGATCGTGTTCGTCGGGAGCAGCCCGGAGACCGGCGGCAGCCCGGTCATCTCCGACTACCTGGCCAACATCACCATCCAGAAGCTCCTGTACCTGCAGTACGAGAACAAGACGGCCGACATCCACATGTACATCAACAGCCCGGGCGGGTCGGTCTCGGCCACCCTGGCGATGTACGACACCATGCAGTTCCTCGAAGCCCCGATCCTGACCTACTGCATGGGGATCGCGGCCAGCGGGGCGGCCATCCTGCTCGCGGCCGGGACGGCCGGCAAGCGGTACGCCCTGCCGAACTCGAAGGTGATGATCCACCAGCCCTACGGGCAGGTCGGCGGGCAGGTCTCGGACATCGAAATCCAGGCCGCGGAAATCCTGAAGGAGCGGGAGCGGCTGAACGAAATCCTGGCCAAGCACAGCAAGCAGCCGCTCGACATCATCGCCCGGGAGACCGACCGGGACAAGTACTACACCGCCTACGAGGCCAAGGAGTTCGGGCTGGTGGACGAGGTCCTGGCCAAGCCCCCGGCCGAGGCCAAGAAGTAGCCGCCCGGACGACCCGCACGGCCGGCGCCGCCCGGAAGTCCGGCCGGGGCCGCCGGCCGCCCGACCGCATCCGTTTTCCCCGCTCACGAGCCGCGGACCGGCCGCCCGATCCTGTAGGGCGCGGCCGGTCCGCCCGGAGGACCGACCATGCCGCTGGTGCCGATGGTGGTGGAGAGCCGGGGCCGCGAGGAGCGGGCCTACGACATCTACAGCCGGCTGTTGAAGGACCGGATCATCTTCCTCCAGGGGGTGGTCCAGGACGACATGGCCAACCTGATCGTCGCCCAACTGCTGTTCCTCCAGTTCGAGGACCCGAAGAAGGACATCCACCTGTACGTCAACAGCCCGGGCGGGAGCGTGACCGCCGGGATGGCCATCTACGACACCATGCAGTTCCTGACCTGCGACGTGGCCACCTACTGCATGGGGCAGGCGGCCAGCATGGGGGCGATGCTCCTGACGGCCGGGACGAAGGGGAAGCGGTTCGCCCTGCCGCACGCCCGGGTGATGATCCACCAGCCGCTGGCCGGGACCGAGGGGACGACGACCGAGATCCTGATCCACGCGAAGGAGTTCCTGCGGACCAAGAAGACCCTCAACCAGTTGCTGGCCAAGCACAGCGGGCAGCCGCTGGAGGTGATCGAGAAGGGGACCGACCGGGACAACTTCATGTCCGCGGCCGAGGCCCGGGACTTCGGGCTGATCGACAAGGTGCTCGACCGGATGCCGGCCGACCAGCTCGGGGCCCGGGCCGCGTCGGATTAGCCGGCAGTGGGCGGTGAACAGTGGGCAGCGAGGACCACGGACGTGCCGCCCGACCGACGGACCGGTCCCCACCGCGGGGCTGGCTCCGCGGCGGCCTCCTACTGCCCGCCGCCCTCTGCCTTCTGTCCGCCGCCTGCAAGCCGAACAAGCGGTACGACCTGATCGAAGCAGAACTCAGGACCCGGGACCGGGAGCTGGCCGAGACCCGGCTGGCCCTGGAGCAGGCCCGGACCATCAACCGGGCCTACGAGCAGAGCCGCGGGCCGCAGGTCCCCGGCGGGCCGGTCCCGGTGCCGACCGGGGCGGGGGGCGGCTGCCCGATCAACAGCATCACCCTCGGCCGGGGGACCGGCGGGGTGGACGACGACGGCACCCCGGGCGACGAGTCGCTGATGGTCGTCATCGTCCCGGCCGACGAGGACAAGTCGGCGGTCAAGGTCCCGGCCGCGGCCACCGTCGCCGCCTGGCAGGTCGACCCCAGCGGCATGAAGACCCCGATCGGCACCTGGGAGGTCCCGGCCGACCGGCTCCGGCCGACCTGGCGGTCGGGCCTCTTGGCCACCGGGTACTTCGTGCCCCTTCAGTGGCAGACGTACCCGACCTCGGACCGGGTGCGGGTGGCCGTCCGGCTGACCACGACCGACGGCCGGGCGTTCGAGGCCGACCGGGACGTGACGGTCCGGCCGGTCGTCGGGGCTTCGCCCGCGCCGCGGCAGCCGCTGTTGCCCGACGGGCCGCCGCGTGGGGTGCCCGACAGCCTACCGCCCGGGACGGAAGAGCTACCCCCGCCGACCGGGATGTCGACCGGCCGCGGGGCTCGCCTCCTGCCCCCGGTGCGGCAACCGTGAAGGACCTGGGTTTTACACCCCGGGCTACTGGGGTTCGCCCCCCCGGGGCTCCAACCACCCGAGCCCGGGTGGGGCGACCGCCTGTAGCCCAGGGCGTGAGCCCTGGGTCGTGGTGGAGACACATGTCTACCCTCTCCCACTTCGACGAGTCGGGCGCCGCCCGGATGGTCGATGTCGGCGGCAAGCCCGTCACCGACCGCGAGGCCCGGGCGTCGGCCGTCGTCCGGATGCGGCCGGAAACCCTGGCCCTGATCCGTGACCGGAAGCTGTCGAAGGGCGACGTGATGGAGGTCGCCCGACTGGCCGGGATCATGGCCGCCAAGAAGACGGCTGACCTCATCCCCCTTTGCCACCCCCTGCCGCTCACATCCGTCAAGATCGACTTTTCCTTCCCGGCCGAAGATGCCGTCCGCATCGAGGGCACGGTCCGGGTTTCCGCCCGGACGGGTGTTGAGATGGAGGCCCTGACTGCGGTTAGCGTCGCGGCCCTGGCGGTGTACGACATGTGCAAGGCGGTCGATCGCGGGATGGCGATCGAGGCCGTCCGGCTGGAAGAGAAGGCCGGCGGCACGAGCGGACACTTCGTCCGCCCGCCGGACGGGGCGTAAGCACCCCGGGCCACCACCCGCCCGACCCGCCGCCCGCGGGCCGGGCGAGAAAGGCCCGCGTCATGGCCACCGCGCTGACCACCACCGCCCCGGCTGTCGCCGTCGCCCCCCTCCGGTCGCAGTTCGGCCCGGTCGCGGCCGATGTCGAGGAGGCCGACCGCATCCTCGCGGCCGCCCTCGCCGGCTACCGGTCGCCGGTCGCCCCGCTGGTCGAGCACCTCAAGCACTACCGCGGTAAGCGACTCCGCCCGGCCCTGCTGCTGCTGACGGCCAAAGCCTGCGGCGGCGTCACCCCGGCTCACCACACCCTCGCCGCCGCCGTCGAGATGATCCACACGGCCACCCTCGTCCACGACGACGTGCTGGACGAGGCCGAGGTCCGCCGGCACGTCGCCACCGTCAACGCCGGGTGGGGGAACAAGGTCAGCATCCTGCTCGGCGACCT
>JAIEQO010000393.1 GCA_019747655.1 Gemmataceae bacterium
TAGGAGCGACCGGCGGGCTGACGCCGCGCCGCTCCCGGTTGATTCCCGACTTACCCGATCAACTTGGCCGAGAAGTGTGATTCCAAGTGGACCACCGGCCGATAGAATCCCACCAACCGTTCACTGCATCCGTCCCCGGACCCCGGACGACATGGCCACGGACACCGCCGCCCCCGAAACTGCCGAGCCGAAGCTCTCACCCGTCGAGGGGTTCAAGACCGAGAGCCGGTGGCTCCGCGGCACCATCGCCGAGGAGTTGGCCGACCCCGCCCTCGACCACCTGAGCGAGCCGAACAAACAGCTCATCAAGTTCCACGGCAGCTACCAACAGGAAGACCGCGACGCCCGCAAGAAGCGAGACAAGCCGGGCGTCGGCAAGGCGTACATGTTCATGGTCCGGCTGAAGCTCCCGGGCGGGAAGCTGACCGCCGACCAGTGGCTCGTCGTCGACGAGCTGGCCGACAAGCACGCCAACGGCACGCTCCGGCTGACCACCCGTCAGAGCATCCAGTTCCACGGCGTCCTGAAGGGCGATCTGAAGGCCCTGATCGCCGGGTTCAACGCCGCCCTGGTGTCGTCCCTCGGCGGCTGCGGCGACGTGAACCGCAACGTCATGGCCTGCCCGGCGCCGCTGAACGACCCCGCCCGCCGGCAGATGCAGGGGCTGGCCGACGCCGTCGCCGCCCACCTCGCCCCGCGGGCCGGGGCCCGGTCGTACCACGAAATCTGGCTCAACGGGGAGCACCAGAAGGGCGAGGTCCCCGCGGCCGAGCACGAAAACCCCGAGGTGAACGAGCCGATCTACGGCCGGGTCTACCTGCCGCGGAAGTTCAAGATTTCGTTCGCCCTCCCCGAGGACAACTGCACCGACATCCTCGCGCAGTGCCTCGGCTTTCTGTGCGTCCGCGGGCCGGACGGCTCGCCCGTCGGCTACAACCTGTACGCCGGCGGCGGTCAGGGCCAGACCAACAGCAAGCCCGACACCTACCCGCTGCTGGCCCAGCCGGTCTGCTTCGTCACCCCCGACCAAGTCGTCCGGGCCGCGGAAGGCATTTGCAAGCTGTTCCGCGACCACGGCAACCGCGCCGACCGCAAGCGGGCCCGGCTCAAGTACGTCATGAAGGACTGGGGCGTCGAGAAGTTCCGCGAGGTGTTCGCCCGCGACTACTGGGGCTGGCCGCTCACCCCGCCGAAGGACGTGCCGATCACCGGCCTCGACCTGCACCACGGCTGGCAGCCGCAGGGCGACGGCAAATGGTTCCTCGGGCTGTCGGTCGAGAACGGCCGGCTCAAGGACGAGGGGCCGGTGCGGTTCCGGGCCGGGGTCCGGGCGATCGTGCAGAAGGTCCCGTGCAGCGTCCGGCTCTCGGCCCAGCAGGACATCCTGCTCTGCGACATCCCGACGGCCGACCGGCCGGCCGTCGACTCGCTCCTGAACGAGTACGGCATCCCCCGCCCGGACGGCCTGAGCGTCGTCCGCAAGTGGAGCATGGCCTGCCCGGCCATCCCGACCTGCCCGCTGGCCATCACCGAGAGCGAGCGGTCGCTGCCGGGCCTGGTGGACCAGCTCGAAGGGGTGCTGACCGAACTCGGCCTCGCCGAAGAACCCATTAGCGTCCGGATGACCGGCTGCCCGAACGGCTGCGCCCGGCCGTACCAGAGCGAGGTCGGGTTGGTGGGGCGGGGCGGGACCAAGTACACGGTCTACGTCGGCGGCGACTCGTTCGGCCGGCGGTTGAACGCCGAACTTCAGGACGGGGTGCCGATCGAGCAGATCGTCCCGCGGCTGCGGCCGATCTTCACGGCGTACAAGGCGGAACGATCGGCCGGCGAGTCGTTCGGCGACTTCTGCACCCGGGTCGGCCTGGACCGGCTCCGCGGGCTGATTGGATGAAGACAAAGAGTTTTGACAGGATAACAGGATGTAGCAGGATTATGAATTTCTGAATTAATCCTGTCTCATCCTGTTATCCTGTCAAAACTCTTCTTCCTGTAGGGCCTGCGATGTCCGACGACCGCGCGGCCTGGCTCGCCCGGCAGGTCCGTCAGCACCTCCTCGGCCTCCAGGCGGCCGGCGTCGAGTTCATCCCGGCCCGGCCGGCGGTTCACGTCGGACCGATGGCACCGGCTTTGCCGCCCGTACCACCGACCGACCCGCTCCGCGACGCGGTGCAGCAGGGCGTGCCGGTCGGGCCGCCGGAGGGCTACCCCTCCGTCGCGGGGGGACCGGACGTGGCCAGCCTCTTCGACGAACCCGCGGTCGCCGTCCCCGACTCGCCCGGCGACCGCCGGCTCGAACTCCAGGTGCTGGCCGAGCGGGTCGCCCCGTGCGACCGCTGCCCGGAGCTGTACGCCACCCGCACCCAGACGGTGTTCGGGGTCGGGCCGGTCGACCCGGACATCTGCTTCGTCGGCGAGGCCCCGGGGGCGGACGAAGACGCGACCGGCGAGCCGTTCGTCGGCCGGGCCGGTCAGCTCCTCAACAAGATCATCGCGGCCTGCGGGTTCAAGCGGGAGCAGGTCTACATCTGCAACACGCTGAAGTGCCGGCCGCCGATGAACCGGACCCCGCACCCCGTCGAGCGGGAGAACTGCCGCGAATACTTCGACCGGCAGCTCGCGTTGGTCAGGCCGAAGTACATCGTGGCCCTGGGGCTGACGGCCGCCCAGAACCTGCTGGGCACGACCCTGTCGATGGGCAAGCTCCGGGGTCGCTTGCACACGTTCAACGGCACGCCGGTGGTCTGCACGTACCACCCGGCCGCCCTGCTCCGCAACGAGAACTGGAAGAAGGACACCTGGGAGGACATGAAAATGCTCCTCCGGACGATGGGGCGGCCGATCCCGGGGGCGAAGGGCTCGTGACCCGGGGCGGCCATGCAAACCCGACCGCTCGACCCGACCGCGGACTGGATGTTCTTCCACGACCTCCAACCGCTCGCTGCGGCCAACCGTGTTCTCATCCGCCCCCTGACCGAGGAGTCCGCCGCGGCGTTGTGGTGTGAACTCGTGTCGGCCGACCCGCGCGAGCGACACACGATGCTATTGCCCGCCGGGCATTGGGTAGGGAATCGGACGGCGGCCGGGCCGAACTGGCAAGTCTACTGGAACGACCCCGGCCGGCCGGACGACGTGGCCGAGTTCCTCCGCTCGCAGATCGACTGGCCGGACGAGGCCGAGGTCTGCTTCATCGAGATGCGGGAGCGAGCGGCGTTGGTGCCGTGGGGCGTGTTCCTCCGGACGTGGCGGGCGTTCCTGTTCCGGGACGAGGACCCGTTCGTCGTCCGTCCGGGCCGCCCCGAGTTCGTCGTCTTTGGCCCGACCGGGTACTGCGGCGTCGGCCGCCGGCCGGCTCGACCCACCTACCCTACGGGATTCCGAGGCTAAGCCGTGTGGCTGTGGTGGAC
>JAIEQO010000020.1 GCA_019747655.1 Gemmataceae bacterium
CCGCCGACCGCCGAGGAGTTCGCCGCCGCGGCCCGGGCGTACCAGGCCGTCGGCGGGGCGGCCTACCGGCCCGTCGACCCGGCCGGCCGCGTCCCCTGCGAGTTCATCCTCCTCGCGGTGACGGCCGAGACCGTCGCCCGGCTGCCCGACCCGCCGTTCGACTACCGGCTGACCCTCCGCATCAGCCCGGACACCCCGCGAGGGGCCCTCGGGTCGCTGGCCCGGCTCCGGCACCTCCGGTCGGTAGCGGTCGGGCTCGGCCGGGACAACGCCGGCCGGGAGCTGGCGGAGGGCTGGGCGGCCGACCGGGTGGCCGAACTCGCCGCCGTCCCCAACCTCCAAGAACTGGTCCTCGACGGCGGCGACCGGGTACCGCTGACGGACGAGCTGGCCGGCCGGCTGGGTGGGTTCGCCGCCCTCCGGGTGCTGGCCGCGGGCGGGCCGGTCACCGACGCCGGGCTGAAAGACCTGGCCGGCCATCCGGCCCTCGAACGGCTGTCGCTCCGGGGGTGCCCGGCCGTCACCGACGACGGGCTGTTGCACCTCGCCGGGATGCGGGCGCTCCGCGTCCTCGACCTGCGGGATTGTCCGAAGTCGACCGCGGCCGGGCTGCGGCCGTTCGCCGTCGACCCGAAGCTGACCGCACTGTCGATCGGCGGCGACGGGATGACCGACGCGGCCCTGGCCGAGGTCGGGCGGATCGCCACCCTGGAGGCGGTGGACCTGTCCGACCTGCGGCACCCGGTCACGGCCGACGGCCTCGGCGGGTTGGCCCGGCTTCCCCGGCTGCGGTCGCTGGTGCTGCCCAAGCGGCTGGAGGGGACGGACGCGGTGCTGGCGGCGTTGGCCCCGGCGGCCGGCGTCGAGCGGGTGCGGCTGGCCGACGCGGCGGCCGTGACCGACGCCGGGCTCGGGCACCTGGGCCGGATGGCCGGGCTGCGGGAGGTCGACCTGTCGCTGGCCGGGCGGGTGACGGACGGGGGGCTGAAGGCCCTGGCCGGGCTGCCGCGGCTGGAGACGGTCTACCTGGACGGGGCGAAGGGGGTGACGGACGCCGGGGTGGCGAACCTGCTCGGGTCGGCCACCCTGACCGGGCTGAGCGTCGGCGGGAGTCGGGTGACGGAGGCCGGGGTGCGGGCGGTGGTGGCCGACCGGGGGAAGCGGCTGCGGCTGTTGGGGGCCAGGGGGGTCGGGGTCGGGGATGAGTTCGTGGCCGAGTTGGCGGCCGCGGCCCCGGGGCTGGTCCACCTCGACCTGACCGGGAACCGGGGGGTGACGGACACGAGCCTCGGCCGGCTGGCGGGGCTGCCGGGGTTGCGGTCGGTGTGCCTCTTGGGGACGGGGGTGACGCGGAAGGGGGCGGACGGGCTGCGGGCCCGCCGGCCGGACCTGTGGGTCGGGGCCCCGTACCGGCCGGAGTGACCCGGGCGGTCCGCCTACTTCTTCGGCGGGTCGGCGGCGCCGGTGTCGAGGATCACCCGCCACCCGGCGGGGTCCTTCCGCCACCACGTCACATACGCCCCCGTCCACCGCACCTCCTCCCCGCCGGCGTCCGTCCGGGCCACGATCTTCGCCCGGCCGGTCGTCCACCCGTACTTGCGGTCGGCGAACGCCCCGCCGTCGGTCGGCTCCCACTCCAGCCGGGCCTTCGGGTCGGCGAACAGCTCGGCGTCCAGCTTCCGGACGGCGTCGGTCCCGACGTGGGCCTTCGTCCCGATCGGGGCGAGCCGGACCGCGTCGTCGGCCATGAAGCCCATCCAGCCGTCCAGGCCCTTCTCGGCCGCGGCCTTGTAGAACGCCCGGTCGGCAGCCATCACCTCGGCCCGCACGTCGGCCTCGGGGGCGGACCGGAGCGGCGGGGCGAACGCCCAGACGCCGAGCCCGGCCGCCGCGACCGCCGCCAGAAGGATTGCCGATCGTCGCGTCGTCATGGCTACCTCCGGTTACTTCGCCCCCACCGCCTTCGCCACCGCGGTGCCGACCTCGCGCCGGAGCCGGACCACGTTCCCCTTGTCGTCCGGGTGGACGCGGTTGGTCAGCAGGATCACCGCCGTTTGCGACGGCCGGTCGATCCAGACCGAGGTGCCGGTGAAGCCGGTGTGGCCGAACCCGTCGGCCCCGCGGAAGACCTCGCCCCGCTGGGCCGTGTAGGCCGTGTCCACGTCCCACCCGAAGGACCGGAGCAGTTTCTTCGGCGGGTCGGACGGCTTCGCCTCCGGGACCTCGTGCCCTTCGGTGAAGAGCCGCACCGTCTCGGGCTTGAGGACCCGCACGCCGTCGAGTTCGCCGCCGCGGAGGAGCATCCGGGCGTACCGGGCGAGGTCGTCGGCCGTGCCGAAGAGCCCCGCGTGCCCGGCCACCCCGCCCAGCCGGAACGCCCGGGGGTCGTGGACCGCGCCGAGGATGATTTTCCCCTCACGCTTGCCGGTCGGGGCGACCCGCTTCGGGTCGGGACGGTAGCCGGTGTCGGCCATCCCCAGCGGCCCGAAGACGTACTCCTTCGCATACTCGTCCACCGGCTTGCCGCCGATCCGCTCGACCAGTTCGCCGAGGACGATGTAGCCCACGTCGCTGTACCGGAACCGGCTCCCGGCCGGGGCTTCGAGCCTCAGGGCGGCGATGCGGTCGAGGGCCTTCGCCCGGCCGTCGGCGTAGTCGGCCAGCGGGTTGTCGTCGATCAGCCCGGACGTGTGCAGGAGGAGCTGGCGGACGGTGACGGCGTCCTTGCCGGCGGCCCCGAACGCCGGCCAGTGCTTCGAGGCGGGGTCGTCGAGCTTGAGCTTCCCTTGCTCGACCAGCCGCATGACTGAGGTGCCGGTGGCCATCGGCTTGGTGAGCGAGGCGAGGTCGAAGACGGCGTCGACCGTCATCGGCACCTTCTCGGGCTGGACGGCCCGGTGCCCGAACGCCTTGCGGTAGACGACCGCGTCCTTGCGGACCACGCCCACCACCGCCCCGGGGCAGTCGCCGCGGGCGAGGGCGGCCTCGACGGCCTGGTCCACCCCCGTGAAATCCGGCCCGGGCAGACCAATACAGGGGCCGCAGATGACGCAGAGAAGACGCAGATGAACGCCGAGAAGAATCATGATTGGTTCCGATCCGGCTTCATCTGCGCCGGAGTCTGCGTCATCTGCGGCCCCGTCTTCACTCAACACTGCTCAACAGCCCCTGCATCTCGGCCCGGGCGTGCTGGGCGTCGGCCGTGCCGACCCGCTCGGCCGCGGCGATCCCGTCCCGCAGGACCGCGCACGCCTCGCCGATCTTGTCGAGGCGAACGAGCGCCTGGCCGGCCTGGAGGTAGGCCGGGATGTACGGGTCCGCCCCCGCGGTCCGGGCGATCAGGTCCCGCAGGACGGCCACGCACCCGGCGTCGTCCCCGGCCGAGGCGTGCTCCATCGCCAGCCCGTACCGGAGGAACGGGTCGTC
>JAIEQO010000692.1 GCA_019747655.1 Gemmataceae bacterium
GCCGGCCCAGGCGGACCAACCCCGCTGACCCGGCCCGGCGCCCGCAGAGCCGGGACCGCCACGCCCGATCCGACCACCACCGGGAGGACAGACGCGATGACCCCGACGATCACCGACACCAGGCGCCCCTCCCCGGACGGGAGCCCGGCCGACCGGGCGGCCGGCGGCAAGTCGATCAGCGCGTTCGGGCCGGCCCGGGCGACCGTAGCCGGGTCGCCGCTGGCCGCGGACGAGGCCCGCAAGATCGACGCCTACTGGCGGGCGTGCAACTACCTCTCCCTCGGCATGACCTACCTGAAGGCCAACCCGCTGCTGCGGGAGCCGCTCAAGCCCGAACACGTCAAGGACCGGCTGCTCGGCCACTGGGGGGCCAGCCCGGGGCTGGCGTTCTGCTACGTCCACCTGAACCGGGTCATCAAGGCCCACGACCTGGACGTGATGTTCATGGCCGGCCCCGGGCACGGCGCGCCCGGCGTCCTCGGCCCGTGCTACCTGGAGGGGTCGTACTCCGAGGTCTACCCGGACTGCTCCGAGGACGAGGAGGGGCTGCGGCGGCTGTTCAAGCAGTTCTCGATCCCCGGCGGGATCGGCAGCCACTGCACCCCCGAGACGCCCGGCAGCATCCACGAGGGCGGGGAACTCGGCTACTGCCTGTCGCATGCTTGCGGGGCGGCGTTCGACAACCCCGACCTGATCGTCGCGGCCGTGGCCGGCGACGGCGAGTCCGAGACCGGCCCGCTGGCCACGAGCTGGCACATCAACAAGTTCCTCAACCCGGTCCGGGACGGGGCGGTCCTGCCGATCCTCCACCTGAACGGGTACAAGATCAACAACCCGACCATCTGGGCCCGGGTGCCGCACGACGAGATCGAGGCGTTCTTCCGCGGCACCGGCTGGACCCCGTACTTCGTCGAGGGGTCCGACCCGGCGTCCATGCACCAGGCGATGGCCGCCACCCTCGACCGGTGCGTGGCTGACATCCGGGCCGCCCGGAAGCAGGCCCGGGCCTCCGGGACCGCGTTCCGCCCGCGGTGGCCGATGATCGTCCTCCGCACCCCGAAGGGGTGGACCAGCCCGGCCGAGAGCGGCGGGCACAAGCTCGAAGGGAGTTGGCGGTCGCACCAGGTGCCGATGGCGAACGTGAAGAAGGACCCGGCCCGGCTGAAGGAACTCGAAGCCTGGATGCGGAGCTACAAGCCGGAGGAGCTGTTCGACGCGGGCGGGCGGCTCGTCCCGGAGTTGAAGGCCCTGGCCCCGGCCGGCCCCCGGCGGATCGGGTCGAACCCGCACGCCAACGGCGGGCACCTGAAGAAGGCCCTGCGGATGCCCGACTTCCGCACCTACGGGGTGAAGGTCGACAAGCCCGGCACGGCCGAGGCCGAGAACTGCCGGCCGCTGGGCGTCTTCCTCCGGGACGTGATGAAGGCGAACATGACCAACTTCCGGGTGTTCGGCCCGGACGAGAACACGTCGAACAAGCTGAACGCGGTCTACGAGGTGTCGAAGAAGCTGTGGCTCGGGGAGTTCTTCCCGGAGGACGCCGACGGGACCGAGCTGGCCCCGGACGGCCGGGTGGTCGAGATGCTCAGCGAGCACACCCTGGAGGGGATGCTCGAGGGCTACCTGCTGACCGGCCGGCACGGGTTCTTCAGCACCTACGAGGCGTTCGCCCACGTCATCGGGTCGATGTTCAACCAGCACGCCAAGTGGCTGACCATCTGCAACCACCTGTCGTGGCGGGCGAAGGTCCCGTCCCTGAACCTGCTCATCACCAGCACCGTCTGGCGGCAGGACCACAACGGCTTCACCCACCAGGACCCCGGCTTCCTGGACCTCGTCGTGAACAAGAGCGCGGCCGTCACCCGCATCTACCTGCCGCCGGACGTGAACTCGCTCCTGTCGGTCGCGGACCACTGCCTGCGGAGCGAGAACTACATCAACGTGATCGTGTCCGACAAGCAGAACCACCTCCAGTACCTGAGCATGGACGACGCCATCAAGCACTGCACCAAGGGGCTGAGCATCTGGGCGAAGGCCAGCACCGACCAGGGCGGCGAGCCGGACGCGGTGATGGCCTGCGCCGGCGACATCCCGACCAAGGAGGCGCTGGCCGCCACCGACCTGCTGCGGCAGGAGTTCCCGGACCTGAAGCTGCGGTTCGTCAACGTCGTCGACCTGTTCAAGCTGCAGCCGGACACCGAGCACCCGCACGGGCTGACCGAACGCGACTTCGACAGCCTGTTCACCGTCGACAAGCCGATCATCTTCGCCTTCCACGGCTACCCGTGGCTGATCCACCGGCTGGCCTACCGGCGGACCAACCACCGCAACCTGCACGTCCGCGGGTACGTCGAGCGGGGGAACATCAACACCCCGCTGGAGCTGGCCATCCAGAACCGCATCGACCGGTTCACCCTGGCGATGGACGTGATCGACCGGGTGCCGCGGCTGAAGGTGGCCGGGGGCCACGCCAAGGAGAAGTTCCGCAACCTGCAGATCGGGTGCGCGAACTACGCCTACGAGCACGGCGTCGACCAGCCCGAGGCGGCCAACTGGAAGTGGCCGTACTGACCGGAGGAACCGGACCCGGGGCGACAGCCCCGGGAAAACCCCGGACGGCTCCAACCGAGCGGCGCGATGAGCACCACCCCGATACCAACCGACGGCCTCGTCCCCCTGTCGGACGAGCCGGCCGCCCTCGACATCCTGACCCGGTCGGTCCACGGGCTGTGGGAGACGGTCAACAACCTGACCCGGCTCCGGCCGACGCGGCGCGACCGCTACCGGGTGACCGTGTTCGGCTCGGCCCGGGTCGAGCCGGGCCACTGGGTCTATGGTGCCGTCCGGGACCTGGCGGCCGAGCTCACCCGGCTCGGGTGCGACATCGTCACCGGCGGCGGCCCGGGGCTGATGCAGGCGGCCAACGAGGGGGCTAGGCTGGCCGACCCGGACGGGACGCTCGGCAAGTCGGTCGGCATCCGCATCGAGCTGCCGTTCGAGCAGGGCGTGAACCCGTTCGTGACCGACGGGTTCGAGCACAAGACGTTCTTCACCCGGCTGCACCACTTCGTGCTGGTGTCGGACGCTTTCGTCGTCACCCCCGGCGGCATCGGCACGGTGCTGGAGACGCTGATGGTGTGGCAGCTGCTGCAGGTCCGGCACCTGCGGGACACGCCGCTGATCCTGGCCGGCCGGTTCTGGGACGGGCTGCTCGACTGGGCTCGGGCGGCGATGCTCCGGCCGGACGCCCCGCTCGTCAGCCCCGACGACCTGACCATCCCGCAGGTCCTGCCGGACGGCCCGGCCATCGTCGCGGCCATCCGCGACCACCACGGGCGATGGCTCGCCCGCCAGGGGCAGCCGGCGTAGCGACGAGCTTCAGAAATTTTGGACCGAAGGCTTGGCGAGCGGGGGGCGTGAGCCCCCTGATTCGATCCGAGAATCAGGGGG
>JAIEQO010000222.1 GCA_019747655.1 Gemmataceae bacterium
GGGCCACGTTCCTGGCCTTCGTCCGCCTGGCCCTCACCGTCATACGGGTCCAGTAAATTCGTCAACACGGCCTAGAGTTCTAGCCGAAGCGATTCGGCTTGTGGCTGACGGGCTGGCACCGTATAACCCGCCGCCCGCCTCCGAGGCGGGCGGAGAGTATGGACGGGCTAGCCCGAGGTCCACATGGCCGGTCGATGGCTCATGCCGCTTTTCGTTGTCCTTGTGGCCGGCTCGACCGACGCCGTCGCCCGGGACGGTGCCGAACCGGAAGTAACGCTCGCGGGAACGGGAAGGGTTTGCCGGGTGGCGTTTTCCCCCGACGGCAAGCTCCTGGCCGGCGCCGGCCAGGAGCTGTGGCTCTGGGACCTATCAACGGGGCAACGGGTACGGCAGATCAAGACCGACCGCGTTACCAACAGCGTGGCGTTCTCGCCGGACGGCCGCATGTTGGCATCGGCTGGCGGCGCCCCTGCGGGGACTCTCGATGAGGTCGCGGCCGAGGTCAAGCTGTGGGACGTAGCAACGGGCCGGCTCGTCCGCGAACTGGTGGGACCGAAACTTTTGTCCGCCTGCGTCGCCTTCTCGCCGGACGGTCGATTCGTGGCGGCCGGGAGCGGAACACCCCCCGAGGTTTACGTCTGGGAGGCGGCGACCGGAGCGGTCGTCTCTCGGTTTACCGGGCAGAAGCGGGACGTGGCGGCCGTTGCGTTTTCGCCCGACGGCCGGCTCGTTGCGTCGAGCGGTTCCGAGTACGCGGTTTGTATCTGGGACCCGGCGACCGGTGCCGAGGTTCGCACGCCGACCCTCCACGAGCGGTTCATCCCGGCATTAGCTTTCACTCCGGACGGCAAGACGCTCGTAACAGCCGGGTTCGACGGCTCGGCGCAGCTCTGGAACGTGTCAGACAATACACTTCGGGCCACCCTCCACGGCACCGGGAAAGCGGCGAACAGCATCGCCGTCTCTCCCGACGGGTCGTTCATTGCCGCGTCGTATCTGGCCGGGCAAGCTGACCTGAAAGTCTGGACGCCGGCGTGGGGACGCCAACACGTCCGCCTGCGGCCGGGTGGTAAGAACGTTTTATGCCTGGCTTTTTCGCCGGACGGGTCCCGCCTCGCAGCCGGCGGCGTTGACGGTGCCATCCGCATTTGGAAGGCCCCCTTCCGGTGATTGGCGGCTCCTAGCCACGCCCCACTCACGAGGTACCTGGTGATGTCGAGCCGGCTCGCGGTTACGGTCTTGGCCATCGTCTCCTTCACGACCCGGGCCTTCGCGGCCGAACCCGTTACGCTCGTCGGGCATGAAGGCGGGGTACTCGCGGCCGTCTTTTCGCCCGATGGCGAGCAAGTGGCGACGGCCGGATGGGATCGGGCGGTTAAAGTCTGGGACCCTGCCGCCCCGGGGCGGTCACGAGTGTTGGGCCATCATATCACCCGGGCGGTATCTCTAGCTTATTCGCCGGATGGTTCAACCCTTGCGTCCGCTGCCGGGGATCAGAAGCACGGTGAAGTCAGGCTGTGGGATGCGGCTAACGGACAGCCGCTTTGGTCCGTGGACACCTCGCCGGCAGCGGTCAATGATGTGGCTTTCTCACCGGACGGAAAGACGGTCGCGGCTGCGCTCGGGAGCGCTCGCGTCGTCAAATTGCTGGACGCGAACACGGGGCGGGAACTGGGCCAACTTCCGGAACGGCCGGGGGCCGTGCTCGCGGTGGCATTTTCGCCGGACGGTTCCATGATTGCCACTGGCGGGTCGGACGGGGCGTTGCGGCTGTGGGTGGCCGAGAGCCGGACAGAATATGTAGCCCTAACTTGGGGGCCGGCCGGACAGACGGTCGCACTTGCTGTCACTTTCACGCCGGACGGGAGGTCAATCGCTGCCGGGTGTGAGGACGGCCGTGTCCGCATTTGGGACGCCCGGACGACCGAGCCGCAAGCGGACCTCCTCGCGCACAAGAACCCGATTTCCCGAGTGGCCTTTTCCCCCGACGGCCGGCGGCTGACAACGGCTGGCTTTCGTGACCCGGCGTCCGTCGCTCGCGTCTGGTCGGACGTGTGGTTCACGGAAGAGAAGCCGTTGGCTGGCCATACCGGTTATGTGACATGGCTAGCGTACTCGCCCCGCGGCAACTGGCTCGTCACCGCGAGCGCGGACGGTACGGCTAAGTTGTGGCCGCTCGACCACGGAAATGCTGCGAAGCCGACCAAGTAAAAGCACCAGCCGGCGTAGGGTCGGATCGCTATTCCTTTCCCTTCGGCTCGCCGCCGAGGCCGGGCAGCTCGACCACCGCGGCCGACCCGTCCGACAGCGGGACCAGCACCCGGCCGTCGCCGGCCGGCACACCGGCCGCCGCCGGCACCGCCCCCGACAGGCCCACCTCCTTGGCCGGCACCACGTCTTTGCCCGTCGCACCGTCCACCAGCCGCACCTTCCCGCCCAACTCCGTCACCAGCCACCGGCCGTCCCCGGCCGGCACCGCCCCGACCACCACCGGCCCGCCGCCGTCGGCCTCCGGCCCGACCCACGCCGGGGCGTCCTTGTCCGGGTCGAGGCAGACCAGCCGCCTGCCGTCGGCCGCGTACACCGCCACCGGCCGCCCGCCCGCACCCGCTCCCACCACCAAGCCCGCCGGCTGGCCGCCCGGCAGGCCGGCCGTCTTCCCCGGCAGCCACCGCCGCGGGGCGTTGCCGGCACGGTCGGCTTGGAACAGCCACACCCCGCCGGTCACGTCCGCGACCAACAGCCGGGCCCCCTTGCCGTCCGGACTCGCCCCGGGGACGACCGCCGGGGCCGTCGCCACCCGCTCGCGGACGGTCCACGTCGGGCCGGGCTCGAAGGCCCCGCCGGCCGGCCACGTCCACCGGGCCAGCCCCTTGCCGCCGTCGCTGGTCACGAAGGCGTCCCCGCCGACCGGGACGACGTGGGCCGCCGGGTCCGGGTACCGCCGGTCGTCCCACCACCGCGGCCCCTGGGCCAGGGTGTCCGGCCGCAGCCGCCCGTCCCCGGGCTCGTGCCGGTAGACGAACCCGTCCCCGGCGGGGATGAGGAGCCGCCCGCCGACCACCGCCGGCGGCCCGGCCAGCGCCCCCGGGACGTTGTTCACCGTCCCGCTGTGCTCGACCTTCCCGCCGACCAGCCGGCGGACGACGAACTGGTCCAGCCCGGCCGTCCGGATCGGGGTGACGGTGAAGACGGTCTTCCCGTCGGCCGACACCGCCACCTCGGTCCGCCCGGTGGCCCCGTCGGCGGGGGTGGCCACCACCCACTCCGGGGCCGCCTTCGTCACCCCCGGCTGGGCCGCCAGCCCGGCGGCCGGGACGGCCGCCGCCCCGCCGTCGACGCCGACCAGGAGCACCCCGGCGTCGGTCCTGGCCGGCGGCCCGGCCGCCACCAGCCCGAGCTGCCGCTGCCACCGCGGGCCGCCGTCGGCCAGCCCGACCAGGACGGCCC
>JAIEQO010000504.1 GCA_019747655.1 Gemmataceae bacterium
CCCGACGTGCCGCTGCGGAAGATCGACCACGTCCGGTTCTTCGTCGGGAACGCCCGGCAGAGCGCGTTCTTCTACCGGAACGCCTTCGGGTTCGACGTGGTCGCCTACGCCGGGCTCGAAACGAAGGTCAAGCACGAGGCCGGGTACGTCGTCAAGCAGGGCGGGATCACGTTCGTGCTCACCTCGCCGCTGCGGCCGAGCCACCCCGAGGTGCAGCGGCTGGTCCTGCACGGCGACGGCGTCTCGGACATCGCCCTGCAGGTGGACGACGTGCCGGCGGCGTACAACGCGGCGGTGCTGCGGGGCGGGGTCGGCGTCGTCGGCCCGACCAAGCTCGAAGACGAGCACGGGGTCTACGAGTACGCCACGATTCGGGCCTACGGCGACACCACCCACACGTTCGTCAACCGGGACAGGTACGACGGCGTGTTCGCCCCCGGGTTCAAGGAGATCGACCCGGCCCGGTACAGCCCGGGGACGTACCAGCACGCCGGGTTGTTGGGCATCGACCACATCGTCGGCAACGTGGAAGAGGGGAAGATGAACGACTGGGTCGAGTTCTACCGCAAGGTGCTCGGGTTCGAGCAGCTCATGTCGTTCGACGACAAGGACATCTCGACGGAGTACTCGGCCCTGATGTCGAAGGTGGTGCAGAGCGGGCGGGGGCGGATCAAGTTCCCGATCAACGAGCCGGCCCGGGCCCGGCGGCGGAGCCAGATCGAGGAGTACATCGACTTCTACGGCGGGGCCGGGGTGCAGCACATCGCCATGGCCACGAATGACATCGTGAGCACCGTCCGGGCCCTGCGGGACAACGACGTGTCGTTCCTGCGGGTCCCGATGACGTACTACGACGGCCTGACGGACCGGGTCGGGCCGATCAACGAGGACGTGGCCGAGTTGGCCGAGCTGGGCATCCTCGTGGACAAGGACGACGAGGGGTACATGCTGCAAATCTTCACCAAGCCGGTGCAGGACCGGCCGACGCTGTTCTTCGAGATCATCGAGCGGCAAGGGTCGAAGAGCTTCGGGAAGGGGAACTTCAAGGCCCTGTTCGAGGCCATCGAACGGGAACAAGACATCCGCGGGACCTTGTAAATTGAGGATTGATGATTTGTGATTGAGGATTGGAAGGCAACGGAAGGGGTAACGCTCATGACCCCGGACGAGTTACGGCAGCGCACGAAGCAGTTCACCCTGCGGGTGATGAAGGTCGTGGCCGCGCTGCCCGACAATGCACAAGGCCGGGTAGTCGCGTACCAGTTGATGAAGGCCGGCTCGTCGGTCGGGGCCAACTACCGGGCCGTGTGTCGTGCGCGGTCGGGTAAGGACTTCATCAACAAGCTGGGGGTCGTAATTGAGGAGGCGGGCGAGGCGGCGTTCTGGCTCGAAGTCGTCGGCGAGGGCGAGGTCTTGGCCGCCACCAGAGTGGCCGACCTGTTGCGGGAGGCGAACGAACTCGTCGCCATCATGACGGCCGCCCGCCGCACCGCCGTCCGGCGTCATGCCCGCCCGAGGCCGAAGGATTGACCAGTGTCTTCTCAATCTCCAATCACAAATCTGAAATCCGAAATCAAGTCGCTCCGCGACTTTTACGCCTTCGAGCAGCACGTCCGGACGTGCCGGGGGCACCGCGGGCTGGGCATGGTCCCGCAGTGGTACGAGGTGCCGGTGTTCTACTTCTCGAACCCGGCGGCCGTGCTCGGGGACGGCGACCCGGTGCACGCGCCGGCCGGGAGCGCCGCCCTCGACTACGAGCTGGAGCTGGCGGCCGTGGTCGGCAAGCACGCCCGCGACCTGACGGCCGACGACACGGCGTTGGACTGCCTGGCCGGGTTCACGGTGATGAACGACTGGTCGGCGCGGGACATTCAGCGGGCCGAAATGGCGGTCGGGCTGGGCCCGTCCAAGAGCAAGGATTTTTCCACCTCGCTCGGGCCGCGGGTCGTCCCCTTCGCCGAGTTGCGGGACGCCTACCGCGACGGCCGCCTGCACCTGACTATGACCGCGACGGTCAACGGCCGGGAGTATTCCCGCGGCGACGCCGGAAGCATGCACTGGACGTGGCCGCAGATTCTCGCCCACGCCAGCCGGGACGCCGACCTCCGGCCGGGCGACGTGATCGGCAGTGGGACCGTCGGCACCGGCTGCATCCTGGAGCTGACCCCCGAGGCCGTCGGCGGGTGGCTGAAGCCGGGCGATGTGGTCGAGCTGACGATCGAGCGGATCGGGACGTTGCGGAATACCGTCGTGGAGCGGCCGCGATGACCCCATACCCGGACCAGCTCGCGGCATTGGCAGCGTCCGACCCGGCGCTCGGGGCCGAGGTGGCCGGGCTGCGGAACCTCGAAGGCATCCTGCGGTGGGCGCCGTCCGCGGGGGTGTCGCTGGCCGGGCTCGACCTCGTCCAACAGGACGAGTACAGCTACGACTTCCTCGTCCCGCTGCCGGACGCCCGCTGGCTGGTGTTCGCCGTGACCTGATTCGGGGAGCTGACGGCGGTCGCCGTCTGGGGCCACAAGCCGACCGCCGACGAACTGCTGGCCCGGCGGGTGGAGATCGGCTACGTCCCGCAGTGCTCGTTGCTCAAGGGCGGCCCGAGGGTCGTCGGCCACGCCGCCGGCCTCGCCCGCTGACCGGAGGATGCCATGCGCTACCTCTCCCTCGGCTCGGTCCCGAAGAAGCGGCACACCGCCCACCGGACCGCCCCCGACCCGGGGTACAAGGGCGAGGGCCTCTTCTACGAAGAAGTGGTCAGCACCCACGGGTTCGGCCGGGCGTACTCGATCGTCTACCACCGCCGCCCGCCGACCCGGGTGCGGCACGTCGAGCCGGCCGGCTCGTGGACCGTCGAGCGGGCCGAGCAAGCGGCCCTCCGCCACCACCACCTGAAGACGGCGAACATTCCCGCGAAGGGCGACCCCGTCACCGGCCGGGTGCCGCTGCTGACCAATTCCGACGTGACTGTGTGGCGATGCCGGCCGGCACAGCCCCAGGCGGAACTGTTCCGCAACGCCCTCGCCGACGAGATCGTCTTCGTCCACAAGGGCCGCGGCCGGCTCCTAACCCACTTCGGGTCCCTCCCGGTCCGGCCGTTCGACTACGTCGTCATCCCCCGCTGCACGACGTACCGGTTCGAGTTCGACCCGGAGGTCCAACCCGACCTGCTGGTCATCGAGGCGGCCGGGCTGGTCGGCTTCCCGGCCCGCTACCTGAATCCGGACGGCCAGTTTCGGCTCGGGGCGCCGTTCAGCGAGCGCGACCTGCACGGCCCGGACGACCTCGTCACCGAGGCACCGGACACGGACACGCCGGTGGTCATCAAGGACGGCCACCGGCTGACCCGGTACGTCCTGGCCGACCACCCGTTCGACGCCGTCGGGTGGGACGGGTGCGTCTACCCGTTCACGTTCAACGCCGACGACTTCGAGCCGATCACCGGGACGATCCACCAGCCGCC
>JAIEQO010000047.1 GCA_019747655.1 Gemmataceae bacterium
CCGCGGCCGCGGCCGACCGGGCGGCCAGGGCCGGCCTCCCGCCGCACGCGGGCGAACTGATCGACGCGCTGGAGGCCGAGGTCGAGCGGTTCGCCGAGGCGGCGGTTTCGGCGGCCGTCGCGTAGGGCCGGCTGTGCCGGCCGTCGGTGGTGGCCGGCACAGCCGGCCCTACAATGCCGGCCATGCCCACGCCGACCCCGCAACCACTAACCGGCCTCACCCCCGCCGTCCTGACGCCGTTCGACGCGACCGGCGACCTGAACCTGGCCGCGGTCGAGCGGCAGGCCGAACTCCTCGTCGGCGACGGGGTGCGGGCGGCGTTCGTCGGCGGGACGACCGGGGAGTTCAGCTCGCTGTCGGTGCCGGAGCGGGAAGCCCTGACCGGGCGGTGGCTGGACGTGGCCCGCGGCTCGGGGTTGCGGGTGGTCGTTCACGTCGGGGCGAACGCCCTGCCGGACGCCCGGCACCTGACCGCGCACGCCGCGAAGCACGGGGCCGCGGCGATCGCGTCGGTAGCACCCAGCTACACCAAGCCGAAGACGCCGGCGGCCCTGGCCGACTGGTGCCGGGCGGTCGCCGCCGCGGCCCCCGACACGCCGTTCTACTTCTACGACATCCCGGCCTTCACCGGCGTCGCCCACCCGATGCCGGAGTTCTTCGAGCGGTTCGCGGACTCGGTCCCGACCCTGGCGGGGGTGAAGTTTAGCAACCCCGACCTGATGGCCTTCCAGCGACTCGTCCACCTCCGGGGCGGCCGGTTCGACGTGGTCTGGGGCTTCGACGAGTACCTGCTGGCGGCCCTCGTGCTGGGCGGGCGGGGGGCGGTCGGGGCGACGTACAACTTCGCCGCCCCGCTCTACCAAAAGGTCATCGACGGCGTACGGGTCGGCGACTTAGCGGCCGCCCGGGCAGCCCAGTACCGGTCGGTCGAGATGATCACGTTGATGTACCGCTACGGCTTCCTGTCCGCGTGCAAGGAGGTGATGCGGGCCCGCGGGCTGGACCTCGGCCCGGTCCGGCTGCCGCAGACGAACCTGACGGCCGACGAGGCGAAGTCGTTCCGGGAGGAGCTGTCCGCCCTGCCGAACGACTTCGGGTAACGAGCGGCCGGTCTCGCGTCACCACCGACGGGGGGCCCGCGGCTGGCGGGCGACCCCCAGCTTGATGAGGACCTGATACACCCGGGCCCGGGAGACCCCCGCGGCCGCCGCCAGGGCCGTCGCCGACTCCCCGGCGTGGAACCGGCGGGCGATCTTGGCGGACGAGAGCTTCCCGACCGGGGTGTCCGGCAGCCGGTCGGGGAGCGGCGGCCTGGGCGGGCGGGGGAGCGGCGGGAGCCGCCCGGACGCGCTGGCCATGTGCCGCCGCAGGGCGTCCATGACCACCTGCCGGAGGGTCTCCCGCCGGCTCCGGGCGAACCGCTCGGCGGACTCCTTCAGCTTCTTCGGGACCGCCACTCCCAGCGGCGTGTCCTCCGCGTCCGTGATGTCTGGCACGGCGACCTCCCCTCGCCGGACAGTATACACGCGCCCGGCGGACCGGGGACCGGCCGGCGGATTCGTCGGAAACGGGGTGCCGGAAGTGACGGGCGGGCTGAACGTACCGCGGGTGGGGTTGCGACCACCGTGCCGTCCGTGGCGAGTCCGGCCGTCGCCCGATCGGCCCGCTAGCCCCCGAACAGCGGCGTGATGACCCGCCCGCGGTTGAGCTGGACCGGCCGGTCGAGCCGGTCGCGGACCTCGGACTCGTGGTCTACCCCGAGGACGTGGTAGACCGTCGCCCCGAGGTCGTCCGGGCTGTACGGGGTGGTGGTCGGGTAGCCGCCGGTCTTGTCCGACCGGCCGATCACCTGCCCGCCCCGGACCCCGCCGCCGGCGAACAGCCCGCTGAAGCACGGGGCCCAGTGCTCCCGCCCGGCCTGCCGGTTCACCTTCGGCTCCCGGCCGAACTCGCCGACCACGATCACCAGCGTGTCGTCCAGCATTCCGCGGTCGGTCAAGTCATCCAGCAGTGCCGACACCCCCTTGTCCAGCGGCGGCAAGAGGTCTCGCTTCATCCGGTTGAACAGGTCGCCGTGGTTGTCCCAGTTCTGGACGCGGCCCATGTTGGCCTGGACCACCGACACCCCGGCCTCGACCAGCCGGCGGGCCAACAGCAGCGACTGGCCGAAGGCGTGCCGGCCGTACCGGTCGCGGACGGCCGGCGGCTCCCGGTCGATCTCGAACGCCTTCGCAACCCGCCCCGAGGTCAGTACGGAGAGGGCCTGCTGCTGCTGGTCGGTCAGCCGCCGGCCGGCCGCCGACTCGGCCAGCGCCGCCTGCCCGGCGTTGACCGCGGCCAACAGCCCGGCCCGGTCGCGGAGCTGGCCGACTTCGAGACCGTCCGCCGGGCGGAGGTTGTCCACCCGGAAGTCCTTCCGGTTCGGGTCGCGGGTGATCTGCCAGGGGTCGTGGCGGGGGCCGAGGAACCCCCCGTGCTGGCCCGGCCAGACCAGCGGCCCCTCGGCCAGGAAGGTCGGCAGGGTGACGCCGTGGGGAACGCCGTCGGCCCGCGGGCTGAGGTAGCTCAGCCCGCCCGCGTAGCACGGCCAGTCGTCCCGGGAGAGCGGCTTGTCGAACCGGACGCCGGGCTGCAAGGCCCCGGTCATCAGGTGGTGGGTGGCGGCGGTGTGGTTGTTGTCGCGGTGGGCCAGCGTCCGGACGACGGCGAACTTATCCGCCCGGGCGGCGATCTGCGGCAGCAGTTCGCACACCCGCAGCCCCGGCACGGCCGTCGGGACCGACCCGAACTCGCCCCGGACCTCGGCCACCGCGTCCGGCTTCGGGTCGAACGTCTCCAGGTGGCTGGCGGCCCCGGTCAGGAAGACGATGACGACCGACTTGCCCCGGCGGTCCGGGGCGGCGGACGCCCGGGCGGTGCCGCCGAGGGTCAGCCCGAGCAGGCCGGAGTAGCCGACCTGGAGGAGTTCGCGGCGGGTCGGCCCCGCGGGGCGGGGGGCGGCAGCGGTCGGGTTCACGACGGGCCCCGGGTCGGGGTGGCGGGCAGGCCGGCCTGGCGGCCGTTGAGATGATTAGACCACATTCCCGGGCCGGGGCAAGCCGGAAACAGTGGTCAGTGGGGAGTGGCCGGTGGTCAGACAGGCGCGGACAACCGTTCCTGCCTGTCTGACCACCGGCCACTCCCCACCGACCACTGGTGCGCTACGGCCGCGGCGGGACCGGCGGCAGGGTGGCCGGGATGCCCGTCGGGACGGCCGGCGGCAGCTCCGACACCGGGATCGGGGCGGTCCGCTGCGGCAGGCTGATCTCCGGCAGCTTCGGGGTGGCCACCGTCTGCCCGGTCGGGGTGAAGATCGCGTCCGGGGCCGGGAACGAGCCGGGCGTCATCGGCACCGCCACCGGCGCCGGCGACCAGCCGTTGACCGGGCGGGGCATCCGGCCGGCGGCCGGGCCCCCGGCCGGCGGGG
>JAIEQO010001034.1 GCA_019747655.1 Gemmataceae bacterium
CCACGCCCCCGGGTCGTCGGCCGCGGCCGCGGTCAGCGCCCGGGCCGCCACCGCCCACCCGGCCGCCAGCACCGCCGTACTCAACACCACGAACAGGGCGTAGTACCACAGGTGGCCGTGCCGGGCGTGCCCGACCTCGTGCCCGAACACCGCGTCCCGTTCGTCGTCCGGGAACTCGTCCAAGAGCCGGTCGGTGAACACCACGTACCGGACCGGGGCGACCAGCCCGAGGATCAGGGCGTTGGCGACGGACCCGTGGGTCGGCCAGAGGAGCAGCCCCGCCGACCGGAACCGGAGCCGCCGGGCCAGCCCCTCGACCCGGTCCCGGACCGGCCCCGGCGGCAGCGGCCGCAGGCCCAGCAGCGGCCGGACGGCCAGCGGCAACAACAGCGCGACCACCGGGAACGCGGTCAGCATGGCGACCGTGTACCCCTCCGTCCCGGCCACCTCGGGGTAGAACCGGGACAGGGTTTGCTCGGCGGCCAGCGGCCCGCTGGTCAGCCCGACGACCAGCCCGAGCAGGCGGAGGTTGTGGAGGACGTACCCGGCCCGGGACCAGAACCGCGGCCCCCGGTGGAGAGCCTTCTCGACGTCGTAGAAGATCAGCCAGTTGCCGAGCTGGACGAGCAGGTACGGCAGCGGGACGGCCAGCTCCGCCAGCGGGGCCAGCACCTCGCCGTCCCGCCACGGGACGAGGAAGGCGTGGTGGACCGTCCACCCCCAGCCGAGGAGGGCGACCGCGGCGACGGACAGCCCGAGGTTGGCGAAGAACAGCACCCGCCGGGCGATCCCGTACCGCCGGCCGACCTCCCACTGCCGCCACGGGTCGGCCGCCAGCGCCCGCACCGCCCACGTCCGGACGGCGAACGCGGCGAGCAGCGACACCGTGACGACGCCGGCCGTCAGGGCGGCGCTGCCGCCGGGGCCGAGGCCCCACGGCGGGGCCGGCCAGCCGACCGGCAGGCACCCGGCCAGGATCAGGAACGCGACCAGGATCGGCATACAAGAAGTGTACGCGGGCCGGCCGCACGCCCGGGGGCAGGAACGGGTTGGACGGATTGGGAAGTCGGGTTCCCGACGCGGGCAGTCGGATCAGCCCGTGCCGGCCGATCGATCAGTTCTCGCTGAAGTCGAACTCGACCTTCTCCCGGCCGAGCGGGTCGGCCAGGAACTTCTCGTAGCAGCCCGAGCAGAGGTCGAACCGGAGCTTTTTGTGGGCCAGGGTCGGGTTCGGGTCGTCGCCGGCTTCCTCCTGGGCCCGCAGCAGCCGGGCCATCTCCTCGACCGCGTCCGGGTCGGTGTCGGCGTCGGTCAGCTCGGCCGGGTCGGCCGCCGCGAACGCCTCCATCTTGACCACGAACCGGGCGGCCCCGCCGGGGAGCAGGTCCTTGCCGCAGAAGTCGCAGGAGAAGTGCAACATGCCGTCGGTTCCTTCGGGGCGGCGGGCGGCCGCGGGCGACCGGTGCGGGGCCGTGCGAGTCGGGGAGGCCGCCGCGGGTCTACCATCCATCCGTCGCAGGTCCGGGCCTGCCTGTCAAGCGGAAACCCGGTTCTCACCGGCACAACCCGCACAGCCCGAACGACCCGGTAAACCCGCCCGGTCCCCGGTAACTTTTACCGGCCGTGCGCGGACCGCGGACGCCCGGCACAGGCCGGCGGGCGTGCCGGGCCCGGTCGTCGGGGGGCGACCGAACGGAGCGGGAAAGTGCCGCGTGCTCCGAAGTCGCGGAATGGACTGACCTACGGGGTCGAGGTGGCGGCGACGAACCGGCCGGCGGGCGAAAACTTTCCCGGTCCACGGGCGGTGTTGGCACGGCGGCTGCATAAGTCGTCGGTCGCCAACGCAACGATGCCGGCGGCGAACGAAAGACCGGCACCGGTGACGGTGGCTCGCATCCGACATGACTTCCCCCTGACGGCCCGGGAACGCCCCCGGGACGGCCACACCCCCGCTCCCGTCCCCACTACCGTTCACCAACGGCCGGCGGCCCCAAAAGGTCCGCCGGCCCGTCTCTTTTCCGGGCTGGTCAGTGGTCGGTCGTCGTTGGCGGGCACCCGGACGCCTGAGACGACTCCGGGCGAGCGGGTGTCCGTGTTCCCGGGCGAACCCCGAGCGTCAGCGAGGGGGTAATCCCACCCGCTCCCTGACGGTCGCGGTTCGCCAAGAACACGGGGCTCACGCCCCCCGCCCGCCAAGTCCGTCAATCCCGCCGCCGTTTCCGTTTGTGTTAGCCGGGGGCCGGCCGGTAGTCTGGAAGTACGCCGCCCGCCCGACTCCCGAGGGCCACCGATGAGGCTCGCACTCCTGCCCCTGGCCGCGTCCCTGGCCCTGGCCGCCGCGGCCCAACCGCCGGGCGACCCGCCCGACCCCCGGACCAAGGACGCCGAGGCCCTGCCGGCCTACCCCAAGGCCGACCCGAACTCGAAGGTGATCGAGAACCCGGAGAAGAAGGGCCTCGTCCTGGAGGTCCTGCCGGACAAGACGACCAAGCGGGTGGGCGTGACGGCCGAGGTCTGCCTGGTGAAGGGGCCGCTGGAGCTGTTCGCCTGCCGGCAGGGGACGAAGGAGCACGAGGCGGTCGTCCGCCTCGGGCACGACGCCCGGGACATCCACCAGCTGCTGCTGTTGGCCGGGGCCACCCCCGGCGCCCCGGCCCAGTTCGTCGACCCGAAGACGAACGAGCCGGCGTTCAAGCCGGCCACCGGGTCGAAGGTGAGGGTGCTGGCCCACTACACCAAGGGCGGCAAGCCGCACACTCACCCGGTCCAGGAGTGGGTCTGGAACAGCCAGGCCAAGAAGCCGCTGGCGGCCGACTGGGTGTTCGCCGGGAGCAAGCTCCTGACCAACCCGGACCGGCCGGACGACCCGCCGTACTACGCGGCCAACAGCAGCGACGTGATCGCCATCTCGAACTCCCCGTACTCGATGCTCGAGCTGCCGATCGAGGTCAGCCGGGACGACGCCCTGCTGAACTACGAAATCCGGACCGAGAAGCTCCCGCCGCTCGGGTCGAAGGTGTGGCTGATCCTGGAGCCGGTCCCGGCGAAGAAGTAGAAGCGGAGACCCCTCCCCCCGGCCCCCTCCCCTGGGAAGGGAGGGGGAGGAAGACCCGAGCCGGGGCCTTCTGTCTTTCTCCCCCTCTCCCTGTGGGGGAGGGGGCCGGGGGGAGGGGTCTGATTCACCCCCCCCGGTTTGTTACCGATCCCCCGGTTGCGGCCGGGCCGCCGGTCGGGTAATCTGATACGTTGCCGAGGGCGAAACCCCGCCCCCGTTCGACTCGTCTCCCCCGCCCGCCCGCCGAGGAACCCATGCCCATACCCACCACGTGCCCGGGGTGTCGGGCGGCGTTCGACGTGCCGGACCAACTCGCCGGCAAGACGATCCGCTGCACGTCCTGCAAGACCCAGCTCACCGTCCCGGCCGCCGGGGCCGTCAGGCCGGCGGCCGCGGCCAAGCCCGCGGTCGCGGCCGCGGCCAAGCCGCC
>JAIEQO010000253.1 GCA_019747655.1 Gemmataceae bacterium
CGTGCGGGGAGGATTATTACGGGTGGGCCCCCTTAGGATGATAATCCCAGGTCAGACGAGCTGCAACGGACTACTAGACCTTCTTCATGGCGGCCTTGATGGCCTCGATCATGCGCTCCTCGCTGCCGGGATCGGCCCAGCACCAGTCGGCCAGGTTGCCGTCGCCCTCGGCCCGGGCCCGCTCGGTCGGGATGTACCCCGGGCCGCACTCGCCGTACCCGGCCACGACAACGGCCGCGTCCGGCCCCAGCTGCTTGACGAGCAGTTGGTACTCGACGTAGCTCTCGGCCGGGAGGAGGGCGTACACCGCCCGGCCGAAGTCCAGGACCGGCAGGTCGATCGGCCGGCCGGAGTCGGTCCGGTGCTTCCAGCTCAGCCCGAGGGCCGCCAGGCACCGGCCGAACGGCTTCGGGTCGGCGGTCAGCCGCTTCAGGAGTTCGTCCTCCGAAAAGCCCGCCGAGGTCCGGGCCTTGAGCTTCAGCGGCACCGACCGGAAGGCGGCCGCGGTCACCGGGGCCGTCGTTGTGTCCTTCCAGGCGGCGGCCATCGCCTTGTACAGCCGGTCGGCCAGGACCGGCCGGTTGCCCGGGTCGCCGTCGTTGTACTTCCCGGCGGTCACGTTCCCGCTGCACCCGCTGACGTACATCTGGAAGACGCCGGGGGTGTCGGCCTGCCGCCGGCGGCGGGCCAGCCCGACGAAGTCGGCCGACACCCCGCCCTTGCCGTAGTGGCTCATCGGGTGGGCGGCGTAGGCCGACAGCCCGAGCAGGGGGGCGTCGCCGTCCCAGAAGCTGAGGGTGGTCAGCTCCGGGTCGATGGTGCCCTCCTCGCCGGCCCGGACGGCCGGGTCGCGGGTGGCCGACATGCGGTCGTAGCGGACCTTCCCGACCGCGTCGGTGTACCGGCGGTTCGACGCGACCTTCTCGACGGTTGCCTTCCCGGTGCCGATGCGGGTGACGGCGCGGCTGGTCTTGAGCGACTCGCCGGCCGCGGCCGCGACCCGCTCGGCGGTCTTCCGCACGAAGGCGATGTCGCAGACGCTGGCCCCGGCCTTGTGCGTCTCCAGCAACTCCTGGGCTTCGAGGTCGGCGATGGGGGCGTCGTGCTGGTGGAGGCACGAGAGCATGACCCGGGCCGGGTCGGTGCCGAGGGCGGCGGCGATCTTGTCGCGGAAGAGGTCGTAGGCCCCGTTGCGGACCTCGCACCAGTCGAGGGCGACGACGGCCACCGGCTTATCGAGCCCGCGGAGGACGAACCCGTGGGCGAACAGCGGGTCAATGACTTCTATCGCCGGGGCGATGCCGCCGCCCATGAGGGGGTGGCCGAGCGGGACGGTGGTCTCGGTGACGAACGTGGACAGGGCGAGCTTCGGCGGGTCGGCGGCCGGGGCGGGCCGCCCCAGACCGGTAGCCGCCAGGGCGGCCAGGGCGTCGCGGCGGGACGGGTTCATGAGACCTTCGGGATGAGGGCGGAAGAGGGATTAACCACAGAGTCACAGAGAGCACCGAGCAGACCGGAAGACGGAGAGGTAGAGAATGGTTCTCACGTCCTTCTCCGCTCGGTGCTCTCTGTGACTCTGTGGTTAACTCTTCGCCACGGCCCCGTTCCCGCTCGCCCGGAACAGCCAGTACAGCACCGTCTTGATCTCGAACGGCTTGAGGTCCGGCTTGAGCGACAGGATGCGGGCGGCGATCCCGGCCAGGTGCGGGGTCGCCCAACTGGTCGCCGGCTCGCGGGCGAACGGCCCCAGGTAGCCCCGGCCGTGGGCCTGGAACTCGACGTGCTCGCGGAGCCGGTAGGCGAACCGGAGCGGGTCGTCGAAGAGGCCCTTATCGACGGAGATGAGCGGCGGGGCGAACGCCGCCGGGTAGCTGCGGGTGAACGGGTGTTCGTTGTGGGCCGCCGCGAACACCAGCACGTCCCGGAAGTACGCCTCCTCGATCGCCCGGTGCAACTGCTGCCGGCGGGGCAGTTGTTGCAGCTTGTGCTCGGGCACCCCGAGCGACAGGTTGACCACCTTCACCTTCCACACGTCGATGGCGTGTCGGAGGGCGGCGATGACCGTCTCCACCTCGCACGTCCCGGCCGGGCCGAACACGTCGGCCGAGTACAGCGTCACCTTCGGGGCCATCGTCAGGATGATGTCGGCCACGGTGGTGCCGTGGGGCGACGACTGGTGCCCGTCATAGGGCCGCGGGGCCGCCTCGTTGGGCCGGAAGACGGCCCCGTCGATCGGGCGGATCGGCGTCCCGGCGGCCCGGAACTTCTCCTCCAGCACCGACCGCTCGACGCCGGAGTCGATGACGGCCACGGACACCCCCTCGCCGGTCGCCCGGGGGTCCTTGAGCAGCCGGTCGGGCGTCAGCAGGTGGAACAATTCGTCGAACACGGTGGGTCCGTCCGCCATTGTGAGTCCGGGGGAGGCCCGCCGTTAGCCGCCGGTGATGCCGTCGAGGAGCTGCCGCAGGTCGTTGACGACGCGGGTGCAGTGGGCGACCGCCGCCGGGCCGTGGCGGACGGCCAGCCCGCGGACGGCTTCCACCAGCCCGAGGGCGGTGTCCGCGTCCACGACCGCGTTGGCGTCGGCGTCCAGCCCCTCGCGGAGCCGGGCCATGACCGCGTCCGGCGGCGGGTCCGTCGGGCTACCCGACCCCAGCGCCTCCTGCACCCCGGTGCTGGCCCGCAGGGCGGCCTCGACCGCGTCGAACAAGAGCCGGTGCGTCTGCCGCTCGGCGACGGCCTGCCGGATCAGGTCGGCCCCGACCTCGGCGGCCGCCGCCACCACCCGCTTGTCGTCGTCGGTGAACCCCGGGGCCGGCTTGTCGAACAACTCCAGGACGACGACCGTGCCCCCGCCGACGGGCAGCGGGGCGGCCAAAAGCGAACTTCGCTGTTGCTCGAACGGGTGCAGGTCGAGGACGCCGGACGCGGCCGGGCCGACGTCGTTCAGCACGGCCACCTCCTGCCGGCTGACCACCGACGCCGCCAGCGACCGGCTGAACGGCAGGTCGGCCAGGTCGAGCGGCTGGCCCTCGGACCCGTAGGCGAGGGCGGTCTCGGACCCGTCGGCCGACAGGTGGCGGATGACGAGGGCCCCGTCGGCCGCCCCGGCGGCCCGGCCGGCGAACCGCAGGAGCGACTTGACCGCGGCCGGGAGCGGCACCGGGTCGTTCAGGGCGGCCGACGTGCGGACGATCGGCAGGACCTTCTCGACGGCCTCGCGGAACTCGGCCAACGACCGGTTCAATTCGCGTTGCCGCTTGGCCGGGCGGATGCGGTCGAGCTGCTTGCGGACGGCCGCGACGAACGCCTCGCGGGTCAGGTCTGAACTCTTGTCGAGGTAGTCGCGGACGCCCATCCGCAGGGCATCGAGCGGCGTCGCCTGGTGGGCGAACCCGGTGACGAGGATGGCGACGATGTCGGGGTGGAAGAGGACGAGGTCTTCGAGGAGCCGGAGGCCGTCGCTGCCGGACCCGAGGTTCCAGTCGAGGACGGCGAGGTCGAT
>JAIEQO010001035.1 GCA_019747655.1 Gemmataceae bacterium
GCATGGCGGGGTCCCCCGCCCCATAGCCGAACCGACCGACGGGCCCGGGTCAAGAGGTTTTGCAACCCGCTCTAGGGTTCTCCCAGGCGACGTTGAGGGCCGCCCTCCAGTGGTACGGGTAGGCCGCCGGCACCACCCCGGTTTCGAGCGCCTCGGCTGCGGGTGGGGGTTTGTGGCGATCCCCCTCGGCCGCCGTGCCGGCCATCCGTCGGTCGAACAACATGACCAGTACCTCCGGCAGGGTAGGGAACACGTACCAACGCGATCGAGCAGGATCACCGGAGTTGCGACTTCTCGGTTACGCGGCGGTACTTCGCCGTTACCACCTCCTCGTCCTCCTTCCCCTTCTCGGTCTCGTACACGAGTTCGGCTTCGGTCAGGGTGCGGATCAGGAGGGTACGCTCGATGGCATCCTGGTCGAAGGTCTTCTCGGCGGACAGCCGGAGGTGGTTGCCGTCCAGTCGGTAGCGGCCGACGATCGGCGGGCGGTTCCGGCCGTCCATGATCCGGATGGTGAGCTTGCCGCGGTCCGCGAACTCCAGGAAGACCCCGAGCGGGCCTTCGGCGGGCAGCTCGTGTTTCCCCTCCTTCACCTGACGCCATGTCCCGATCAGGAGTTCTGCGGTCGTCTTCTTCGGCGGCTCCTTCGGAGGTTCGTCGGTCGGCCTCGCGGATACGACGCCGGTGACTCCGGCGACCAGCAGCAGGACGGCGACCGGCCGGGTGAGCATGCGAGCGGACATGGCGGCCTTCCGGGAGGAAAGGGCGGGCGACAGCACACGGGATACGGACGACATCAGCGAACGCGACGACGGCGACGACCGGGACCGGTCGGATAACCTGAACCACACCAACTTGACGGCATGGTAAACCGACGACCGTCGTTCGGTCAATCGAAATCTGTCAGTTTTCCGATTTTTTTTTTGGCCGTTCGCTGACTGTCACGGTCGGCCAACGACTCTGCTGCACTATTAATTTTCGCGCCCGGGCCGAACCCAATCCAATTGCCCGGCTGCGTCAGCGGTCCTCCAAAGTGGCCGGCACAGCCGGCCCTACGAAGCTCATGCCGTTCGTTCGCCTCAACTCAACCCGCCCGCACAACCGATTCTTTCGTCATGGTCCGCCGCGTCGGCTGGCTGGTCGGGTTGGCCTTGCTGCCGGCCGGGTGTGCGCTCGGCCCCCGGGCCCTCACCACCGACCGGCTCGCCTACAACGAGGCCGTCAAGACCACTTCCGAAGAGCAGCTCCTGCTCAACATCGTCCGGCTGCGGTACACCGACACCCCCAGCAGCCTGGCCGTCACCTCCGTCGCCGACCAGCGGGAACTCACCCGCAACCTCGGGATCACCCCGTTCTTCACCGCCGCCGCCGCCGGCCTCGCCCCCGGCGGCTACCGCGGCACCGTCCTCCCCCAGGCCGGGGTCACGGCCGCCACCCGCCCGACCCTCACCTACACCCCGGAGGACGACCAGACGTTCACCCAGCGGCTGTTCACCCCGCTGTCGCTCGACGCCATCGCCTCCCTCAGCAAGACCACCTGGCCGACCGAGACCGTCTTCCGGCTGTGGCTCGAAAACCTGAACTGGGTGTCGAACGCGGAAACGGCCAGCGGCCCGACCCCCCGCGACCCGCCCGACTTCGCCGCGTTCCGCGACGGGGTCGCCGCCCTCCAGCGGCTGGTCGACCGGAAGCTCGCGGCCATCTCCGTCGAGGAGGTGGACGACCCGGTCGGGGACGAGCTGCCGGCCGGGGCCGGGGTACTGCGGGACGCCGTCGAGGCGGCCAAGGCCGGGCTGGAGGTGAAGCGGACCGACGGCGGCTACCGGGTGATCCGCAAGAAGCGGCAGCCGACCCTGCGGGTGGCCGACGCCGCCCGCGGCGACCCGGACTTCGCCGCCGTCTGCCGGGCGTTCCGGCTCGACCCCGGGCGGACCACCTTCCTCGTCACCAGCGACAAGCTCGACCCGTTCCTCCAGGGCACCCCGCCGGCCGGGCTCGACCGGCTCGACCTGGAGACCCGGTCGCTGTTGCAGGTGCTGTTCTTCGTAGCCCACGGGGTCGACGTGCCGGCCGACCACGCGGCCGGCGGCCTCGCCCCGCAGACGCAGGGTGCCGACGGCAAGCCGTTCGACTGGGATTTGGTACTCCGCGGGCTGTTCAAGGTCTGCTGTTCGGCCGGCAAGCACCCGCCGGCCTGCGCCCACGTCGCCGTCCGTTATAAGGGGTACTGGTTCTATGTGGACGAGCGGGACCGGGACACGAAAGCGACGTTCGCCCTCTTGCTGGAGCTATCCCGGCTCCAGCTCTCGGGCGAAAAGGGGGACGCCGGCCCGATCCTGACGCTACCGATCGGCGGGCGGTAGCCCCGCCGGGGAATGCCGGATGCCCCACCAATGACGAGGGCGATGCGGCCGGTGCTTTCCCTTCGTCATTGGTGGGTCATTGGTGTGAATTCGTCATTCCCCGAGGGGTCACGGCTTCTCGAAGGTCTTGGCATCCACCTTGTCCAGCACCTTGAACTCGGTCACCGTCTGGGTGATGAACTTCTCCCCGCCGCGGGTGACGGTCGTCTTGGCCGGCCGCTTGACCCCGCCGAAGTCCTTGTAGTCGGCGAACGTCCAGACCTGCTCGGCCTCGTCCCCGCCGAACCCGGCCACCTTCGGGGCGACGAGCTGGAGCGGCAGCCCGGTCGCCTTGTCGAAGAAGACCTTGAACTCCTTGCCGTCCGGGCCGGTCCCGGTCAGCACGGCCGCCGGCTTCCCGTCGGCCTTGTCGTCGGCGGCCGCGGCCACCTTGAACCCCTTCCCCTTGAGGACCGGCGGGTTGAGGGCGATGGCCGACAGATAGAGGTTCCGCTTCTCGTTGGCCAGGGCGTCGCCGTCCAGGTCCATGACATCACCGTTGAGCGACCGCCACCCCTTGTCCCCGGCCAGGACCGTCACCCCCTCGATCTTGTTCCCGCCGAAGTCGCCGGCGAACTCGCTCCGGGCGTGGTCGACGTCCTTGGCGGTGGTGGTGGTCTCGGCCTCGATGTCCATCCCCATGACCGAGATGGTGAGCTTCGACTTGGTCTGGTGGGCGGCCGGCGACTTGTCGGCGATGCCCAGGGCCTTGGCCGCCTTGTCGATCACGGCCGCCGGGTCGGCCTTGGCGTCGTCGGCCCGGGCCGGGGCCAGCGCGGCCGTCAGCACGGCCGCCGCGGCGATCAGCTTCCTCATCGTGCGTCCTCGCGGGTTGCGGCGGGAGAGACGTGAGCCCGCCGGAGACACGATCGGGGAAACGGTGGCCGGCGGCAAGGACGAATCCGCCGGCCGGTTGACGCCCCGCCCCCGGCCGGCGACAATCGACCCACCTTTCCGAAGCCGGGCCCCGACCATGCCGCCCCCCTCCGCCGACCACCGCCCCCGGGGTGCCGACGCCCCCGGTCGGTTCTTTGGACCGCGGCCGTCCCGGCCGCCCATCGATCGCTTCAAGGGCGGCCGGGCCGGCCGCGGTCCCAGGGGGGCCGT
>JAIEQO010000989.1 GCA_019747655.1 Gemmataceae bacterium
ACGCCTTCTTCCGGCGGCCCCAGCCCGGGGCCCCGCGGCCCGGCGGGGCCGACCGCCCGTTCCCCCAGGGGCAGAAGCCGCGGTCCGACAAGCCGCTCAACCCGGGCGGTGCCCCGCCCCAGCTCGACAAGCGGGACTTCGACGCCTACAAGCCGAACAACCGGGAACTCGACAAGCAGATCGAGGACGAGCTGAACGCGGCGATGGCCGGGTTCGACGTGTCGGCCACCGTCGCCCAGGCCGAGACCCGGCAGAAGCCCCAGGTCCCGAAGGGGCCCGGCGGGCGGAAGGTCGGGGTGATCGTCGGCGTCCACGGCAAGGACGTGTTCGTCGAGGTCCCCGGCGGCCGCAGCCAGGGGGTCCTGCCGATCCAGCAGTTCGAGGGCCGCACCCCGGCCGTCGGCGAGGCCGTCGAGTTCGACATCGAGCGGTACGACTCGAGCAACGGCTTGCTCGTCCTGACCCGCGGCGGGTCGGCCCAGGTCGTCACCGACTGGTCCCAGGTCCAGATCGGGATGATCGTCGAGGCCAAAGTCACCGGGACGAACAAGAACAAGACCGGGCTGACAATCGAGGTGAGCGGGATCAAAGGCTTCCTCCCGGCCAGTCAGCTCGACATGTACCGGGTCGAGGACATCGACCAGTTCGTCAACCAGCGGCTGAAGGTGATGGTGGCCGAGGTCGAGCCGAGCGAGCGGAACCTGATCGTCAGCCGGCGGGCCCTGCTCGAGCGCGAGCGGGAGGTGAAGGCCGAGGAGTTCTGGAAGACGGTCGAGCCCGAGCAGGTGAAGAAGGGGATCGTCCGGTCGATCAAGCCGTTCGGGGTGTTCGTGGACCTCGGCGGGGCCGACGGCTTGATCCCGATGGGCGAACTGGCCTGGGGCCGGGTCGAGGACGCCAACAGCCTGTTCAAGATCGGCGACAGCGTCGAGGTGAAGATCATCCGGGTGGACCGGGAGGCCCGCAAGATCGGGCTGAGCTACCGGGCCCTGACGAAGAGCCCGTGGGACGACCTCGGTGTGAAGGCCGGCGGCCGGGTGAACGGGACCGTCACCCGGACGGCCGAGTTCGGGGCGTTCGTCGAGGTCGCCCCGGGGGTCGAGGGACTGATCCACATTTCGGAGCTGTCCACCCAGCGGGTCCGGCGGGTGGCGGACGTGGTCCAGGTCGGCCAGACGGTCGAGGTCGAGGTGCTGAGCATCGACCCGGACACCCGACGGATCGCCCTGAGCCTGAAGAGGATCAAGCGGGCCGAGGAGTTGGCCGCCGACGCGGCGGAGGAGGCCGAGTACCTGGCCGACCGGCAGGCGGCCGAGGAGTTGCGGGCCAGCCGGCCGGTCAACCCGAACCTCCGGGGCGGCATCTGACCCGGCCGCCGGTCGTTTGGTGGCACCGGCCGGAGGCCTGGGCCACCAGCACCCGACCTTTCTCCCGTCGTCGGGCGTACTGGAGTCGTCCGCTCCCCGCCGACCCGCCACCCCGAGGGGCCTCGCCCGTATGAGCGTCCGGACCCCCGCCGCGGTCGACCACCCCGGCCTGACCACGGCGGCCCCCGGCCCCGGCTCAGCGGCCGAGGTCGCCCGGGCGCTGGCCGCCCTCCGGGAGAACGTCGGTCGGGCCTTCCTGGGCAAGCCGGAGGTCGTCCGGCTGGCGGTCGTCGCCCTGCTGGCCGACGGCCACCTCCTGCTCGAAGACGTGCCCGGGGTCGGCAAGACGCTCCTGGCGAAGGCCCTGGCCCGGAGCCTGGACGGCCGGTTCAGCCGGGTCCAGTTCACCCCCGACCTGCTCCCCGGCGACCTGATCGGGGTGACGGTCTACCGGGAGAAGGCCGGGACGTTCGAGTTCCAGCCCGGGCCGCTGTTCGCCGAGGTGGTGCTGGCCGACGAGATCAACCGGGCCACCCCCCGGACCCAGTCGGCTCTGCTCGAAGCGATGAGCGAGCGGCAGGTGACGGCCGACGGCGTCACCCGCCCGCTCGGCCCGCCATTCTTGGTCGTCGCCACCCAGAACCCGCACGAGTTCGAGGGGACGTTCCCGCTCCCGGAGAGCCAGCTCGACCGGTTCCTCCTGCGGGTCCGGCCGGGCTACCCCGACCGCGACACCGAGCGGGCCATCCTGACCCAGCACCGGGCCGGGGAGCCGGCCGAGGGGCTTCAGCCGGTGGTCACGGCGGCCGCGGTGTCGGCGCTGCAAGCCCGGGTCCGGGAGGTGCGGGTCGATCCGGCCATCGCGGACTACGTCCTCGACCTGGTGGAGGCCAGCCGGTCCCACCCGGACCTGGCCCTGGGGGCGAGCACCCGGGCGGCCCTCGGGCTGTACCGGGCGGCCCAGGCCCACGCCCTGACCGACGGCCGGGACTACGCCGTCCCGGACGACGTGAAGGCCCTGGCCGAGCCGGTCCTGGCCCACCGGCTGGTGGCGAGGGGCTGGTCCGGGGGCGGCCACCCGGACGCCGGCCCGGTGGTCCGGGAGGTGCTGGAGAAGGTGAAGGTCCCTTCGTGAATGCGGAATGCGGATTACGGAATGCGGAATGAAGAGGGGCCGCTCGGATGAGCCACCCGCCGGCGGTCCCGTCAACCGCTCCTTCCACCCGCGGCCGGGTCCGGCTGACCGAGGAGGGGCTCTACTGGCTCGGGGCGGCGGCCGTCCTCGGCGGGGTCGGGTGGTTCAAGAGCCTGAACGTCGTCCTGGTGCTGGCCTACGGTATGGCCGCCCTGCTGGTCCTGAACGGGCTGTTGGCCCGGGCCCAGGTCCGGCGGGTGACGGCCGCCCGGCTGCCGGTCCCGCCGGTCCACGCCGGGCAGTCGGCCCGGGTCCGGGCGCGGCTGTGGAACAGGTCCGACCGACCCGCCGCCGCGGTGGCCGTGCATCTGGCCGGGCGGGACTGGCTGGCCGAGGCCCTGCCGGCGGGCGGGGAGATCGAGGCCGGCGGGGCGGCCGCCATTCCCCGCCGCGGCCGGCACCGGCTGCCGCCCGCGGTCGTCTGGTCCGGCTACCCGTTCGGGCTGGCCCGGTACGACCGGCCGGCCGGCGAGCCCGGCGAGGTGGTCGTCCTGCCGGCGGTCGGGGAGATCGACCCGGACGGGCTGCGGCGGTGGCTGGCCCGGGCGGCCGGCGGGGACGACCGGCACCGCCGGGTCCTCCGCCGGGCGACGGCCGACCAGGCCGACGTGCGGGGGGTCCGGCCGTACCGCCCCGGGGACAGCCTCCGCTGGGTCCACTGGCGGTCGTCGGCCCGGCGGCGGGAGCTGATGGTCCGGGAGTACGACGCGGCCCCGGCCCCGGACCTGCTGGTGGTGGTCGAGCCGTGGCTGCCGGCCGGTGCTTCGGCGGCCGACCACGACCGGCTGGAGGCGGCCCTGAGCCTGGCGGCGACGGTCGCCCGCGGGTGGGCCCGGCTCGACGGCCGGGTGGCGCTCGTGGTCCTCGGCGGCGACGGCCCGCGGCCGGTCCCACCCGGGGCGGGCGGAGGGGACGGGCTGGTGCCGCTGGCCGACGCCCGCGGGGCCGAGTCC
>JAIEQO010001023.1 GCA_019747655.1 Gemmataceae bacterium
AAGAAGAAGAAGGCCCGCCGCAACGTCAGCCGCGGCATCGCCCACGTGCAGAGCACGTTCAACAACACGATCGTGACGATCACCGACACCAACGGCGACGTCCTCTGCAACGCCTCGGCCGGGACGGTCGGGTTCAAGGGGAGCCGCAAGAGCACCCCGTTCGCCGCCCAGCGGGCGGCCGAGGAGGCGGCCGGGAAGGCCAGCAAGTTCGGGGTCAAGGAGATCGAGGTCCGGGTCAAGGGGCCCGGGGCCGGCCGGGAGTCGGCCGTCACCGCCCTCCAGGCCGCCGGCCTGAACGTCAAGGCCATCGAGGACGTCACCCCGCTGCCGCACAACGGCTGCCGCCCGCCGAAGAAGCGGCGGGTGTAGTCCGGTCCGTACCGTGCCGGGTCAGTCCGAGGTCAGGGGCCGGCGGCCGTCGTGCCGAAGGCCCCTGACCTCACCGTTGTTGTGGCCCTCCCCGTTCCGACTCTGGGGTTCGCCGGGGAACCACCTCGACCGACGCCCGCCACGCCCCCGACGGCCCGACCGGCCGTCACCCGACCCCTGGCTCCGAGTCCCGAAGTCCTCTCATGGCGCGCAACACCGACCCCGTCTGCAAGATGTGCCGGCGGGAGCAGATGAAGTTGTACCTCAAGGGCGAACGCTGTTTCGGCCCGAAGTGCCCGATCGAGCGGGAGGCCCTCCCGCCCGGGATGCACGGGGCCCGGCGGTCGAAGCAGTCCGAGTACGGCATCCGGCTCCGCGAGAAGCAGCGGCTCAAGCGGTTCTACGGGGTCCTGGAAGCCCAATTCCGCCGCTACTACCAGCTCGCCACCCGGTCCCCGGAGAACACCGGCGAGCAGTTGCTCTCGATCCTGGAGCGGCGGCTGGATAACGTGGTCCACCGGCTCGGGTTCGCCCCGTGCCGGGGGACCAGCCGGCAGATGGTCAGCCACGGCCACGTGCTGGTCAACGGCCGCAAGTGCGACATCCCGAGCATGCTGGTCAAGCCGGGCGACGTGATCAAGGTCAAGGCCCGGGAGGGGAGCCTGAAGATGGCCCGGGAGGCCCTCCAGCGGCCGCTCGTCCGGGTCCCGGACTTCCTGGAGGTGGTCAACAACAACGACCAGCCGGAGGGCCGGATGACCCGGCTGCCCAACCGCCAGGACGTGGACGAGCGGATCAACGAGATCCGCGAGCAGCTCATCATCGAGATCGCCGCCCGGTAGCGGGTTGTGGCGGTGCCGGCGAACCCCGCCCGTGAGGGGGCGGGTGTCGTACACCCCCACCCACACGGTCGCGGTTCGCCCCGAACTCACCCCGGCTTTCGCGACACGCCGGGCTGTCCGTGACCGGTAGGAACTTCCGCCTGGTTCGCCGAGGTCGGCCCGGTCGCGGGGCCGGCCCCGGCGGCAAGCCGGCGGGTACGGAGGAATTCGCATGCGGGTCCGCTGGCGGGGGCTGGAGCTCCCCAACCGGGTGTACGCCGACCGGCCCACCCTGACCGACACCTACGGGAAGTTCTACGTCGAGCCGTTCGAGCGCGGGTTCGGGATGACGCTGGGCAACAGCCTCCGCCGCATCCTGCTCTCCAGCCTCGAAGGCTCGGCCGTCACCCGGGTAAAAATCCAGGGCGTCCAGCACGAGGTGTCGACCATCACCGGGGTGGTCGAGGACGTGACCGACATCATCCTGAACGTCAAGAGCCTGGTGGTCAAGAACACCAGCGACCAGCCGAAGACGGTCCGCATCCAGAAGCACGAGGCCGGGGTCGTCCGCGGGGCCGACGTCCAGCACGACGAGGCCGTCCAGATCGTCAACCCGGAGCACCACCTGGCGACGCTCACCAGCGACGTGCCGTTCTCGGTCGAGATGACCGTCGAGAACGGCCGGGGCTACCGGACGGCCGACGACAACGCCGGGAAGGAGCGGGAGATCGGGGTGATCCCGGTCGACAGCTCGTTCTCCCCGGTCGTCCGGGTGAAGTACGACATCGAGGAAACCCGGGTCGGGCAGAAGACGAACTACGACCGGCTGGTGCTCGAGATCTGGACCAACGGGACCGTCGGGCCGCAGATGGCCCTGGTCGAGGCGGCCAAGATCCTCCGCAAGCACCTGAACCCGTTCGTCCAGTACACCGAGCCGGGGCCGGAGGTGTCGCTGGACGAGCCGCTCGAGTTCGGCGGGGCCGGCCGGGACGCCGCCGGCGACCCGGACCTGGACCGCAAGCTGAACATGAGCCTGGCCGAGCTGGAGCTGTCGGTCCGGGCCACCAACTGCCTGGAGACCGAGGGCATCACCACCGTCCGCGAGCTGGTGATGCGGGCCGAGGACGAGCTCCTGGAGGTCCGCAACTTCGGCGAGACCACCCTCCGGGAGGTCAAGGCCAAGCTCCAGGAGCGGGGCCTGAGCCTCGGGATGAAGTTGCCGTCCCGCCGCTAACGCGGCCGGGCCGGAATGCCCAATGACGAATGACCCACCAATGACCAAGGAAGTCAACACGCCGTTTTCCTCGGTCATTGGTGGGTCATTCGTCATTGGGCATTACCCACCGCCGGCTACCTTGGCACGGGCCGGCGAGTTTACCCATCACGGGAGCCACCGATGCGCCACCGCAGCCGCAAGAAGCACCTGAACCGCACCCCGGCCCACCGGCTGGCCCTGTTCCGGAACCTGGCCCGGGCCCTGATCACCCACGAGCGGATCGTCACCACCCTGCCCAAGGCCAAGTGGCTGCGGCCCGAGATCGAGAAGCTCATCACCCTGGCCAAGAAGGCCGCCCTGGAGATGGACGGGCCGGGGGACGAGAAGGCCCGGCGGGTGGCCGCCCTGCACTACCGCCGGCTGGCCATGTCCCGCCTCGGCCCGGTCCACGGGACCGGCATCTACGACAAGAAGGACGAGCCCCAGGACGACCCGCTGTCCGGCGGCAAGAGCTACGACACGGTCCTCAAGAAGCTGTTCCGGGAGATCGGACCGCGGTACAAGGCCCGGCCGGGCGGGTACACGCGGATCGTCAAGCAGCACTACCGGCGGCTCGGGGACGGCGGCCACACGGCCATCATCGAGCTGCTCAAGGAGGGGGAGACGAAGGTCCGGCTGAAGGAGCGGAAGCCGGCCGCCCCGGCGCCCGCCCCGGCCCCGGTCGCCCCCGCAACGGAATGACCAATCCGCCCCGATGACCCACCAACGACCGAGGAAGAACAGCCCGTCTTCCTCGGTCGTTGGTGGGTCATCGGGGCGGATTGGTCATTGCCACTGCTACCACCTCCCCGACCCGCCCGGCCCGGGTTCCCCGGGCCAGACAGTTTCCCCATTCCCCGACGGCCCCGCAGCCGGCCCGGTCGATGATGAGGCGGCACGCCCGTCCCCACACCCGGTACGTCCCCATGCGGCTCCGCGCCCTCGCGCTGTTGGCCTGGCTGTTGGCCCTCGCCCCGGCCGTCGGCTGCGCCGTCCGGTCGGCCGCCGTCGCCCCGGAGGTCAGCCGGTATCAGCCCCCGGCCGCCGGCGGCATCCCCGCCACCCTCGGCCC
>JAIEQO010001007.1 GCA_019747655.1 Gemmataceae bacterium
GGTCGGAAAGGTCGCGGCCGTGCATGCGAAGTTAGAGGCACGACCACCCTCCACCGATTCAGCAGACAGAGCCTAGCTCTCCGTAGTACGCCCGGGGCCACCGGAGGCCGCCGTTGAGCGGCCCGAGGACGAACGGCACCGGGGACCGGGCGGCCAGCAGGCTCGGGAGGGTCGGGGACATCGGGGTGAGGCGGTGGACGATGTCGAACCGGCCGGCGGCCAGGTCCCGGCCGAACCGCTTCCACACCTCCCACTCGAACGCCAGGATGGACGGGTACGACATGGCGACGTTGAGCGTCCAGGCCTTGTTGGCCCCGCCCCGCAGGGCCCGGGCCAGCCGGTGCACCGGGGCGGCCACGTACTCGCTGTCGACGTACACGACCTCGGCCCGGCCCATCCCGGCCCGCTCGATGTTCGGCCGGTTGCGGACCTGGGTGACCACGACGGCGTCGTGGACCCCGGCCAGGCTGCGGCACATCTGGTAGCCGACCACCGGCAGCGACGGCCAGTCCGGGTTGCAGTCGTCGGCCACCAACAGGACGCGCATCGGGCGGGCTCGGGGAAGGATCGGCGGGGAACGGGCCGACTGGCCGTCGGCTCGGGCGTGTCCTAATGGATAGAACATACCGTACGACCCGGTCGCCGCGGGGCTAGCGACCGGCCGGCAATAGGCCTACACCGCACGCCGATGAAGCCCGTCCACGTCGTGATCGTCAACTACCGGACGGCCGGGTTGGCGGTCGACTGCCTCCGGTCGTTGGCCCCCGAGGTGGCCGCGGCGGCCGGTCGGTGCCAGGCCACGGTCGTGGACGGCGGGTCGGCCGACCGGTCGGCCGACCGGCTGGCCGCGGCCATCGCCGCCGAGGGGTGGGGCGGGTGGTGCGACCTGCTCCCGCTGGCCGAGAACCGGGGGTTCGCGGCCGGCAACAACGCCGCCATCCGGCCGCTCCTGACCAGCCCGAGCCCGCCCGACTACATCCTTTTGCTCAACCCCGATACGATCGTCCGGCCCGGGGCCGTCCGCGCCCTGGCCGACTTCCTGGACACCCACCCACGGGTCGGGATCGTGGGGAGCCGGCTGGAGGCCACGGACGGCACCCCCCACGTGTCGGCGTTCCGGTTCCCGACGGTCGCCGCCGAGTTCGAGGGCGGGATCCGGCTCGGCTTGGTGTCCCGGCTGCTGGCCCGGGCGGTGGTCGCCCCGCCGGTCCGGGACGAGCCGCACCCGACCGACTGGGTCTCCGGGGCGGCGATGATGGTCCGGCGGGCGGTGTTCGACGCCGTCGGGCTGTTGGACGACGGGTACTTCCTGTACTTCGAGGAGACCGACTTCTGCCTCCGGGCCCGGCGGGCCGGGTGGCCGTGCTGGTACGTCCCGGCCGGCCGGGTCGTTCACCTGGTCGGACAGAGTTCGGGCGTCACCGACCCGCGGCAGCCCCGCCGGCGGGTCCCGAGTTACTGGTTCGCGTCCCGCCGGCGGTACTTCCGGCGGAACCACGGGCGGGTGTACGAGGGCCTGGCGAGCGCGGCTTGGCTGGCCGGGTTCGCACTGTGGCGGGCCCGCCGGCGGGTCCAGGGGAAGCCGGACACCGACCCGGTCGGGCTGCTCGGCGACTTCGTCCGGTACAACTTCCTCCGCCGGCCGGCCGCCCGGGTGACGCCGTGACCGACCCCGGCGAGCCGCTGCCCGAGGGCGACCGGAACGCCAACCCGGCCGGGGTCGGCCTCTGGCGGCTGCTCGCCGAGGACCTCCGCACGCACGACGGGGACGTGTTCGAGCAGGGGTTCTGGGCCGTCGCCGTCCACCGGTTCGGGAACTGGCGGATGGGGCTGCCCCGGCTCATCCGCCCGCCGTTTACCCTGGCTTACCGGCTCCTGTTCAAGTGGGTCGAGTGGACCTGCGGGATCACCCTCCCGTACACCACCCGGCTCGGCCGGCGGGTGCGGCTCTGGCACCACAGCGGGATGATCCTCCACGCCCGGGCGATCGGGGACGATGTCCACATCCGGCACAACACTACCTTCGGGGTGGCCCGCCGGGGGGACAACCGCCGCATCCCGGTGATCGGCGACCGGGTCGACATCGGCTGCGGGGTCTGCATCCTGGGGGGCGTCCGGGTCGGGGACGACTGCGTGGTCGGGGCGAACGCGGTGGTGCTGGCCGACGTGCCGTCCGGCCACGTGGCCGTGGGGGCCCCGGCCCGGTTCATCCCGATCACGGGCCGGACTGCCGACCAACCCGTCGGGGCGGGCCGATGAGCAGCCTCGGGGTCGTCGTCATCGGGCGGAACGAGGGACCGCGGCTGGTCCGCTGCCTGAAGTCCGTCGCCGGTGCGGCCGCGGCGGTGGTATACGTCGATTCGGGCTCGGCCGACGGCAGCGTCCGGGCCGCGGCCGGGCTCGGGGCGGCCGTCGTCGAGTTGGACTTGGCCCGGCCGTTCACCGCCGCCCGGGCCCGCAACGCCGGGTTCCGCCGGCTCCTCGAACTCGAACCCGGGGTCGAGTTCGTCCAGTTCGTCGACGGCGACTGCGAGGTGGCCGATGGGTGGCTGGAGGCCGCCAACGCCGCCCTCGACGCCCGCCCGGATGTCGCCGTCGTCTGCGGCCGGCGGCGGGAGCGGCACCCGGACGCCTCCCGGTACAACCGGTTGTGCGACCTCGAGTGGGACACCCCGGTCGGTGAGGCCGAGGCCTGCGGCGGCGACGCTCTGTTCCGTGCCGCGGCGCTAAAGGAGGTCGGCGGCTACCGCGACTCGCTGATCGCGGGGGAGGAACCGGAGCTGTGCGCCCGGCTCCGGGCGGCCGGCCGGAAGGTCGTCCGGCTGCCGGCCGAGATGACCCTCCACGACGCCGCCATGACCCGGTTCGGGCAGTGGTGGCGGCGGACCGTCCGGGCCGGGTACGCCTACGCCGAGGTCGGCCGGCTGCACGGCCGCGGGCCGCTCCGGTCGTGGGCCCGGCAGGTCCGCAGCAACTGGTTCTGGGCCGCCCTTTTCCCGGCCGCCGCCCTCCTCGCCGCCGTCCTGCTCTCCCCGTGGGCCCTGGTCCTCCTGCCGCTCGGGTACGCCGCCCTCGGGGCCAAGGTTTACTGTGGACGCCGGCGGCAGGGGGACCCGCACCGGGACGCCCGGCTGTACGCCGCCTTCTGCGTCCTGGCGAAGTTCCCGATGGCCGTCGGCCAGGCCCGCTACCACCGCGACCGGCTACTCGGCCGGGCCCAGACCCTGATCGAGTACAAGGGGGCGGCCGTGACCCCGCCGACCACCCGGGTGGCGTACCTGGTCAACCAGTACCCGTCGGTCAGCCACAGCTTCATCCGCCGGGAGATCGTCGGGGTCGAGGCGGCCGGGCTGCCGGTCGTCCGGGTCACCGTCCGCCGGGCGGCCACCGCCGTCGTCGACCCGGGCGATCGGCAGGAGGAAGCCCGGACCCGGGCGCTGCTCGACGGCGGGGTCCCCCGGCTGGCCGCCGCCTGCTTCACAACGGCCGTCACCCGGCCGGTCCGGCTGGCCCTGGCGGCGGCCCTGGCGTGGCGG
>JAIEQO010000888.1 GCA_019747655.1 Gemmataceae bacterium
CCCGGCTCCGGGCCGCGGCCGACGACCGGGCGAGGCAGGCCGAACTGGACCGGGTGCGGGCCGAGGGCGACCTGCGGGCGGCGGGGGTGAAAGCCGCCGAGGGGCGGAAGCGGCGGCGGGCGCAGTTCGCTCTGGCGGGGGCGGTCGGGCTGCTGGTGCTCGGCGCCGGGGCGGTCGTCTGGGGCGTCCGGGACAGCCGGCAGGCCCAGGAGGCGGAGGAACGGAACCGGCGGGCGGCGGCCGTGCGGGAGGTGAACCGGGCGGTCGAGGACGCGGCAACGGCCCTCGAACGGGCGACCCGGGCCGGCCGGGACCCGGTCCTTTGGTCCGAGGCCCTGGCGGCCGCCCGCCGGGCCCGCGGGTTGGCGGCGGCCGGGTACGTCCCGGCGGAGGTCCGAAGCCGGGAGGCGGAGGTGTGGGCCGGGGCCGAGCAGGGGGAGAAGAACCGCCGGCTGGTCGCCGCCCTGCTCGACATCCCGGCCGGGATGGGCGACCGGTTGAACGTGGCGGGCGGCCAGGATTACCCCGTGGCCGACGCACGGTACTCGGCCGCGTTCCGGGAGTACGGGGTTGACCCGTTCGCCCTCGCGCCGGAGGTGGCGGCCGACCTGCTCGGCCGGCTCGGCAACGACGTCCGGGTCGAGCTAGCGGCCGCACTCGACGACTGGGCCTACGTCCGGCCGTCGGCCCTCGTCCGGCGGGGCGGGGCCGACGCCCCCCGGGACCGGGCCGGGTTCTACCGGTCGTCCGCCCCGCTCGCCCGGATCACCCAGCGGCTCGACCCGGACCCGGTCCGGAACCGGCTCCGGGAGGCGGTCGCCGGCGGGGACATGGAGGCCATCGGCCGGGTCGCCGCCGGGCTGGCCGGGGAGGTCGACCCGGCCGCCCAACCGGCCCAGACGGTGAACCTGGTGGCGGTGTTCATCAACTGGTACGAGCCGCCGGGCCTGGACTTGGCCGCCCGGTTCCTCCGCCGGGCCCAGCCGCACCACTCGGGGGACTTCCAGATCAACCACAACCTGGCGTTCTTCTTGATTCGGCAGCGGCGGTTCGCCGACGCCCTGCCGCACGCCGCGGCGGCGGTCGCGGTCCGGCCGGTCAGCGCGGCCGCCTGGGACGACTACGCCCAGGCGCTGGCCGGGGTCGGGCGGACGGACGAAGCGGTGGCCGCCCACCGGCGGGTAGTCGCCCTGAGCCCCGAAACCCTCTCGTCCCGAGTCTTCGTGATCGAACTGCTGGCACGGGCCGGCGACCGGGACGGGGCGGCCGCCGCCCGGGCGGAGTTGGAACGGGCGGTGAAGGCTCCGATCGACGCGGCCAGCGCGTACTTTCGGCTGGGGTACGACGAGGAGCACGGGGGCGACCTGGGGCGGGCGGTGCGGTTGTACGCCGAGGCGCTCCAGCATCTGCCGAAAGACCCCCGCCTCCGGGCCGCGCTGGACCGGGCCCGCCGGCTCCTGGCCGAGCGGACCGCCCCACCGCCCCGGCCGGCCAAGCCGTAGCCGGTCGCGCCCGCTTTCGCCGGCAACTTGGGATGGTAGAATGGGACGGTCGGCCGACCCGTCCGCCGGGGGCACGTCATGTCGCAGGCCATCGTCGACCCGAACGAACTCCGGCGGTTCGCCGCCGGCCTGAAGCGGTTCAACGCCGACCTCCAGACCAGCCTGGCCGGGCTCCACAGCCAGCTCCTGGCCCTCGGCGACTCGTGGCGGGACCACGAGCACGACCGGTTCCGGCAGGAGTTCGAGCAGACCATGCACGCCCTCGAGAAGTTCGTCGAGGCGTCGGCCGAGCACATCCCGTTCCTGCTCCGCAAGGCCGAGCGGATCGAGGAGTACCTGGCCCAGCGGTAGCCGTCCCGGTCGGTATCACGACCCGGGGCGTTGCCCCGGGCTATGTTGTTCCAGCCCTTCAGGCTGGAGAATCCGGGTCGCCGCAGGCTGAAGGCCTGCCACAGCATAGCCCGGGGTGAAACCCCGGGACCGTGGGGGTGGGATGGAAGCCGACGTCCGGTCGATCGACGCGGTCCGGGACTGGCGGGCGGCCCTGTGCGCCTACGGCGAATCGCTGTCCGAAGCGCTGGCCGGGGTCGAGCTGGAGATCCGCCGCGGGTTCGACTGGCTGGCCGACCAACTGGCCCGCTGGCGGCGGGAGGTCCGGGAGTGCGAGGAGGACGTGTTCCGGGCCAAGCAGGAGCTGGCCGCCCGGAAGTGGCCGGGGTACGACGACCGCCCGCCCGACACCACCGACCAGGAGAAGGCCCTGCGGCGGGCCGAGGCCCGGCTCGAATACGCCGAGGGGCAGGTCGAGCGGGTCCGGGGGTGGATCGCCCGGCTGCCGAAGGTGGTCGACGAGGTGTACCGCGGCAAGGGGCGGCGGCTGGTGGCGTTCCTGGAGGTCGACCTGCCCCGGGGGCTGGCCGACCTCGACCGCCGGGTGTCGGCGCTGGACCGGTACGCCGGGCTGAGGCCGGACTACGCCCCGACGCCGACGGGCAGTACGAGCAGACCCCACCCCCCGGCCCCCTCCACGACGAAGGACCCCTCCCCCCGGCCCCCTCCCCTAAGAAGGGAGGGGGAGGAAGGCGAAGAGACCCCACCCCCTAACCCCCTCCCCCGGGGGGAGAGGGGGGAGTCGGAAGAAGACCCCTCCCCCGGCCCCTCCCCCCTGGGGGGAGGGGAGAAGGACGGGCGGCTCGGGTCTTCCTCCCCCTCTCCGCCGCGGGGAGGGGGCCGGGGGGAGGGGTCTGGAGAAACCCCGCCATGAGGTTCGGGGCCACCCGCAGCCAGATCTACGACGCCCAGAAGGCGGCCCGGGCCCGGTGGGACGGGACCGAGGCCGACTGGGACGACGCCGTCCGCCGGGAGCACGCCGAGAAGGTGGTTCAGCCGCTGGATGAGGCCGTGGCCGACGCCCTCCGGGCGATCGACCAGCTCGCCGTCGTCTTCACCCAGGTCCGCCACGAGTGCGAGGGCGGGTCGTGACCCCACCCACCCACCCCGTCCGGCCGTGAGCGGCGGGCGTAACCCTCAACACTCCCACCCTCAACACCCCACCACGATGCCGGCCAACTACTTCGACCGGGCCCGGGCCGCCCTCGTCCGGCTCACCGACTCGGCCCGCGACCGGGCCGCCGCCGAAACCCAGATCGCCGCCGCCTTCCAGGCCGCCGCCGACAAGGCCGAGCGGGCGGTGAACCGGGCCCGCAAGGCCAACACCGCCGCCCGGGAGGCCGAGCTGGGCGGGCTGGCCGACGCCCACGCGGCCGAGGCGAAGGACGCCGCCGGCCGGGCCGACACCGACCTGTACGCCGCCAACCGGGCCCGGGACGAGAAGCGGGCCGACCTCGTCGCCCGGTACACCGCCGCCCAGGACCGCGGGGAGACCGAGTACAAGGAGCGGCTCTGGCAGCTCGCCTCGGTCCTGGAGGGGCGGGAGAAGCGGGCCGCCGACCAGCTCGACGCGCTCCGCCGCAAGGCCGACGCCGGGCGGGAGCAGGCCGACGGGCTGTGGGCCGAGGCCGAGCCGCTGCTCGCCCGGGC
>JAIEQO010000651.1 GCA_019747655.1 Gemmataceae bacterium
ACCGGCCGGGGCCGCCGGGGCGGGTCCCGATCAGGGGACCGCGGCGGCCGGACCGGGACGGCCACCGGCAGCGACTCGGGGTCGTCGGTGCGAGACTCGACCACTTCGGCCACGACCGGGTCGTCGGCCAGCGGGTCGGGGCGGACCGGCTCGGCGACGGGCAACGGCGGCAGCGGCGGGAACGGGGTGTCGTCGTCGGGCCGGCGGGGCGGCGGGGTCATACGCACTCCGGGACGGGTCGTCCGGTGATTCTACCCACCACCCCGGCCCGGCGGGAGTGCCCGGCCCGGCAGCGGTCCGTAAGCTATCCGCCACCCTTCAACCACCCTCCCGGGCCACCCGATGACCGCACCTGTGTACCAGAAGATCACCGCCCCGGCCACCGGCACCCGGGTCGCGCTCGGCTCGAACGGCAAGTGGAACATCCCGGACGACCCGGTCGTGGTGCTCATCAAGGGGGACGGCATCGGGGCCGACGTGAACGGCGTCCCCGGCATCACCACCGCGGCCGTGAAGGTGCTCGACGCCGCGGTGCAGAAGGCCTACAAGGGCAAGCGGAAGCTCGTCTGGTTCGAGGCCCACGCCGGGGACGAGGCCCGCAAGCGGTACAACCCGGCCATCACCGACGACCAGCTCAAGGCCCTGGACGAGAACGGCCAGCGGCAGGTCTACCTGCCCGACGACACCCTGGCCGCGTTCGACTACTACAAGGTCGGGCTGAAGGGCCCGCTGACCACGCCGATCGGCGGCGGCTTCCGCTCCATCAACGTCTTCCTCCGGTTCAAGTTCGACCTCTACTCCTGCGTCCGCCCGGTCCGGTACTACCGGGGCGTCGACGCCCCGAACCGGAACGCCAACAAGGTCGACATGTGCATCTTCCGGGAGAACACCGAGGACGTGTACTGCGGCATCGAGTTCAAGAGCGGCTCCGACAAGGCCAAGAAGGTCGTGGCATTCCTGCGGGAAATGGGCTACGGGCCGGATGTCTTGCTCGACTCGGCCGGCATCGGCGTCAAGCCGATCTCGCCGGAACGCTCCAAGCGGCTGATCCGGATGGCCATCCAGTACGCCCTCGACAAGAAGCTGCCGAGCGTGACCCTGTGTCACAAGGGCAACATCATGAAGTTCACCGAGGGGGCGTTCAAGGACTGGGGGTACGAGCTGGCCAAGGCCGAGTTCCGCGACAAGGTCGTCACCGAGGACGAGGTCTACAAGGACCACGGCGGGAAGGCCCCGGCCGGGAAGGTCATCATCAAGGACCGGATCGCCGACTCGATGTTCCAGCAGATTCAACTCCGGCCCGACGAGTACAGCGTGATCGCCACCCCGAACCTGAACGGCGACTACCTGAGCGACGCCGTCGCGGCCCTGACCGGCGGCATCGGGCTGGCGGCCGGGGCCAACATCGGCGACGGTGCGGCGATGTTCGAGGCCACCCACGGCACCGCGCCCAAGTACACCGGCCAGAACCGGGCCAACCCCGGGGCGGTGCTGCTGTCCGGGGCCCTCTTGCTGGAGTTCCTCCAGTGGTTCGAGGCGGCCGAGTTGGTGAACAAGGGCGTCGAGGCCACCTTCGCCGAGGCCGACGCCACCGCCAAGGCCGGCCCCGGCGGGAAGCTGCACGTGACCTACGACATCGCCCGCCAGTTCCCCGGGTACGGCGAGCAGGCCGGGGCCAGCAGCACCGCCTTCGCCGACCGCATCATCGAGCACATCAACAAGATGTAGCCGGTCGCGGGGGCCGGGGAGGCATACCCCCTCCCCCCCTTGTTTTCGCACGTCCGCCGAACCCCTACGATTTGCAGCGGATTCGTCCCGTTTCGCCGCGAGCACCCGGTCACGGACCGTCGCGCAACCCATTGCCGGCCCTCCGCTTCGGCCGACGCCCACCGATGCCGTATACCGCCACGGTCGGCCGCTCCCATGTCCGCGCCCGATGCGGGGCACCCGGCAGTCGTAATTATCCATATGTACATTACTGTCCCATTTGACGAAGTCAAGCACCCCGGCCGGATTTTTTCGCCCAGGCTGGGGCCGAGTTCGGCCACCGTGCTTGCCCTCGGGCCGGCCGGCGTGGTAGGCTGCCCTGGGAGGTGACCGATGCCGCTGCTCCTCGACGACCCCGAAACCGACCTGCTCGAAGTGGCCGAAGGTCTCCCGCCCGAATCGGCCCCGGTCCGCCCGCGGCTGCCGGACAGATACGAGGTCGTGTTCGGCGAAATCCGGGAGTGGCGTCAGATGAGCGACTACGCCGGGGGTATCGCAAACCTGCTCAACCGGGCCGTGTGCCGGTTTTTGGACGCGAATGACCTCGGTGACAGCGGCGTGGAGCGCGGGTATCGTATCCCGCTGCCGGAAGACGCCAACCGGAACCGGATTCCGGACTGGTCGTTCGTCAGCTACGAGCGGTGGGCGAAGGACCGGCCGTTCCCGTTCACCGGCAACTTCCGCGACGTGGTCCCCGACATCGCCACGGAGGTGGTCAGCCCGAACGACCCGGCGGACGAGCTGCTGGTGAAGGTGCGGGAGTACCTGCGGGGCGGGGTGCGGCTGGTGTGGGTGGTGTACCCGGCGGCCCGGGAGGTCCACGCCTACCGCCCCGACTCCCGGGATGTCCGCGTCTACCTCGCCGCCGACGAACTGGACGCCGGCGACATCCTCCCCGGGGTCCGCACCCCGGTCGGCCCGCTCTTCCCGCCGACCGAGCCTGCAGCGCCGGGCGAGCGGGGGGCGTCAGCCCCCTGATCCATCGGCACATCAGGGGGCTGACGCCCCCGCTCGCCGGGATCGGAGGAGTTCTACGGATGTCGTAACCGGTTCACTCGCATTCCGTTTCGTCATCACTTCCGCTCGGGACCGATTTTCCCGACTTTTCCATTCCGCACCCCGGCCGACCGCGGCGTTAATACGGGCATACGCCGGAGTCGCCGCCACATGGCCGACGACCTCGAATCGCTCCTGCGGGCGGCCGCCATCCCCGACCCGGACCGGGCCGAGGCCCACTGGGCCGAGTACCGGTCCGCCGGCCCCGGGGCGGAGGCCGCCTTCCGCACCCTCCTGGCGTGGTACGGGCTGGCCCTGTACCGGCGGGTGTGGGGGTTCGTCCGGTCGGACGCGGCCGACGACGTGTTCCAGGACGTGCTGGCCAAGCTGCACCGCGACCGGGGCAAGCTGGCCACCTGGGCGGACGCCCACGGGTGGCTGCGGACGGTGGCGGTCCGGGAGGCGGTGACGCTGTACCGTCGGGACCGCCGGCGGCAGGCCCGGGAGGCCCGGCGTGCCCTCCGGCCGGACGACGCCGACCCCGGCGACGGGCCGGTGACGGTGGTGGCCTGCGCCGAGCTGCGGGCGGCCCTGGTCCGGCTGCCGGAGTCGCACCGGCAGGTGGTGGCCCTGTTGTTCTTCGAGGGCCTGTCGGTCGTCGAGGCGGCGAAGGTGTTGGGCAAGGACCGGGACACGGTGGCGGCGTGGCGGGACGCGGCCCTGGGCCGGCTGCGGAAGCTGTTGCCGGCGGGCGGCCTGGCGGCGGGCGGGTCGGCGGGGGTGGAGGGG
>JAIEQO010001065.1 GCA_019747655.1 Gemmataceae bacterium
TACAAGAACATGGTCCGCCACAAGAACGTGGTGGACGCCAAGCGGGGCAAGCTGTTCAGCAAGCTCAGCCGGTACATCATCATCGCCGCCCGGTCCGGCGGGGGCGACCCGGCCATGAACCTGAAGCTCCGGTACGCGATCGACAAGGCCCGGTCCGTGTCGATGCCCAAGGACAACATCGACCGGGCCATCAAGCGGGGGACCGGCGAGGTCGACGGGGCGTCGTTCGACGAGATCACCTACGAGGGGTACGGCCCGAGCGGGGTGGCCGTCCTGGTCGAGGTGGCGACCGACAACCGGAACCGGACCAACGGCGAGGTCAAGAAGATCTTCGAGAAGGGCGGCGGGGAGGTCGGCAAGCCGGGGTGCGTGGCCTACATGTTCGACCGCAAGGGGTTGGTGGTGGTCGAGGCGGCCAAGCACCCGGACGAGGACGCCCTGATGGCCGTCGCCCTGGAGGCCGGTGCGGAGGACCTGACCCGCGAGGGCGATGTCTTCGAGGTGACGTGCGACCCGGCCAACTTCTCGGCCGTCCTGGAGGCGGTCAAGGCGGCCGGGATCGAGCCGGTCGAGGCCGAGGTCAAGTACCTGGCCAAGATGCCGAAGGACGTGGACGTGGAGACCGGGAAGAAGGTGGCCCGGCTGCTGGAAGCCCTGGACGACCACGACGACGTCCAGAACGTCACCACCGACGCCAACCTGACCGAGGAGATGGCGGGGGCGTAGGGAGGAGACCCCTCCCCCCGTTCCGTCCCCCACCCCTTTCCTTCCCCTCCCCCGGAGGTAGACACCCAGGGGCGCGAGCCCCTGGCTACCGGCGGTCGCCGCTCCGCGGCTCCAAAACTCCGAGCCCCGGAGGGGCGACCGCCGGTAGCCAGGGGTGCAAACCCCTGGCCGCCCCGCCTTCACTGTCCCAGCGGCGGGGTGGCGGCCATCGCCGTCGTCCCGGGGTACGACCGGCCGGCCACCACCACCTTCCCGTCGGCCACCTCCAGCGTCAGGATTTGCGACGTCGGCTGCGGCTGGTCGGCGTAGAACCGGAACAGCCCGACCGGGTTGCTCCCGTTCCGGTACCACGTCACGTCGAAGTTCTTCTCCCGGGCCGCCTCGGCCACCGCGTCCAACAGCGACTGGGCCCCGACCGGCAGGCTCCCGGTCCGCAGGTCGCACACCTCGACGGCCACCAGGTTCGGCTCGTCGGCCACCAGCCAGGCCCGGACCTCGACCCACACCACCGTGCTCCAGAACCCCTCCCCGTACCGGAACCCGAGCTTCACCCGGTCGCCGTCGATGGCCACCCGGGGCGAGTGCAGCCCGGCCGGGAGGGCCGCCCGCAGCCCGGACGACGACCCGAAGTTCTCGGCGAAGAAGCAGTTCAGGTCGTCGGCGGTGAACGTGTCGCCCCACTCGGCCTTCATCGACCGGATGTCGTTCTTCAGGTCCTGGACGCGGGTGAGCAGCCGGGCCGCCCGCTCCCGGCTGTCCCAGTCGTCGGCGGCCGGGGCGTCGGCGTAAAACGCCGGCTCCCGCTTGGCCAGATAGCCCACCACCCCGACGGCCGCACCGACCCCGCCGAGCAACACCAGCACGGCCAACACCCGCGACCGCCGTGTCATGGCCGGACCCTCATTGGGGGCGGGGGGAGGGCGGCCCGCCCGGAACGAACGTGACCGCCCGGCATAGCTTGCACGACGAAACCGGTCAACGCCAACGGGGCGGGGAGAGTGGAAGGAGCGAAGGCGGGCACGCGGATGACGCGGATAAGAGCGCGGATGAACGCCGATAAGAGCGCGGATGAACGCCGATCGGACGGAACAGACGGTTTGAAACCCTGCTTTGTTCTGATCCTCTTGATCCGCGCTCTTATCCGCGTCATCCGCGTGCCCCGTCTTCTTGACCTCCTGTCCTCCCTCAAGCGTTACCGACCGGTTGGCAAACGTCCCCCCCGCCGGGTACGTTGGAGGGGTGACGGGCCGTCACCCACCCGCGGGGAGGATTCCATGCGCCGTTCCTGGGCCGCCGCCCTCCTGTTCGCCGGGCTCGCCGGCCCGCTCCTCGCCCAGCCCCCGGCCGACACCCTCGAAGCCGCCCGTGCCCGGCAGAAGATCGCCGACGGCAAGGCCGAGGCGGTCGTCCGGGAGGCGGTCCGGGACGCCGAGCGGCTGGCCCGGACCAACCCGGCGAAGGCCGCCCAGCTCCTCCGGGCCGCCCAGTCCGACCTCGACCTGTCGGCCGCGATCGGCGGCGAGACCCGCAAGACCCTCACCACCCTCCTCCAGGCCCGGCTCGCCCGGCTCGACGGCAAGCCGCTCCCGAAGGACGCCCCGGCCACCCCCGCCGACGATCCGGCCCCGACGGCGAAGCCGAACAAGGAGACCGTCCTGGCCGCCGCCCGGGCCGAGGTGAAGGAGGTCCGGGAGGCGGTCGACCAGGTCCAGAAGCTCCGCGACCTCGGGCAGACGGCCGACGCCGACAAGGCGGTCGCCGCCCTGGCCGCCAAGTACCCGAACAACCCGTCGGTCATCTTCCTCGGCCGGCGGGACGACCTCGGCCGGGCGGCCGCCGACGCCCGGGAGTTGGCCAAGCTCCAGAGCGACGCCTGGGTCAAGAACGCCCAAAGCTTGGCCCGGTCCGGGATCGCCGCCGGGAACGACATCGAGTTCCCGGCGGACTGGAAGGAAAAGACCCGGCGGCGGGCCAAGCAGGTCGAGCTGACGCCGAGGGAGAAGTCGTTGCTGGAGGCCCTGGACGCCCCGGTCACGATCTCGCTCGCCGACCAGCCGCTGAAGTACGTCCTGGAAGAGCTGTCGACGAAGATGGGGCAGGAGCTGCACATCGACCAGAAGTCGCTGACCGAGATGAGTATCGACCTTCAGAAGCCGTCGACCATCGAAGCCCGGGGGGTGTCGGCCCGGACCGTCCTGCGGCAGGTCCTCGGGGCCGAGGGGCTGACCTTCCTGGTCAAGGACCAGATCATCCAGGTGATGACGGTCGAGAAGGCCCGGGACCAGTTGGCCACCAAGGTGTACTACCTGGGCGACCTGGTCCAGGGGGTCGGGCCGTTCGCCGGGCCGTTCACCTGGGGGCCGGTGATCGACTTCGAGCAGACCCAGGCGAACGTCCGGGTGGTGGTCGAGGCGATCAAGACCTCGATCGACCCGGAGGTGTGGAAGAACGGGTACGCCTCGATCAACTTCCACCTGCCGAGCATGTCGCTGGTCGTCCGGGCCCCGAGCGAGGTCCACGCCGCCCTCGGGTCGAAGCTCGGGGCCGGGCGGTAGGTTGGGTCGCGATGGGTGACCCAGAAGGGGCGGGTCGTGGTGCTCGGTAGCCCCGAAGGGGCGTCCGGGAATAGCCCGGGGCGTGAGCCCCGGGTACGCCGGGGCGAAATGGATCGGAGCCCCGAAGGGGCGATCCTCGCGTGTGGGTCGCCGCTTCGGGGCTCCGGGTGTTGTGCGGCCCCATCCCCGGGGCTTTCCAACCTATTGCATCTGCCCGTTCTGCTGGCGGCGGTAGGTGATGCGGGCGGCGTTGATCGCCAGCTCGGCCCACACC
>JAIEQO010000269.1 GCA_019747655.1 Gemmataceae bacterium
GGCCCCGGGCGGGTGACCCTGGCCGCCCGGCTACTTCGCCTTGTCCTTCTTGAACTCGAAGCTGAACCCCTTCTTGCCGTCGAAGTCCTTCGGCCGGGCGTCCTTGTCCAGGCTGTACGCCAGCATCACGGTGTCGCCCTTCGCCGCCAGGATGCCGTACGCCTTGGAGTTCTCCTCGTCCTTCTTCGGGGCCTTGACCATCACCATGTCGATCGGCATCATCTTGTCCCCGTCCTTGGCCCCGGCGGCCATCTTGTACTCGATCACGAACTTCTCCTTGCCGGCGTCGATGGTAATCTTCTTGCCGTCGAACATGTACTTCGCCTTCTTGGCCATGTCGTCCACCGGCTTGCCGTCCTGCATCCCCTTGACCAGGGTGTAGGTCCCCTCCGGCATCGTCATCTTGCTGTCTTGGGCCCGCCCGCCGGCCGCCACCAGCACGGCCAGCCCGACCACCAGAACCGCGTACCGGGTCATGCCGCGTCTCCCCTGGGCGACCACTCCCGCGGCCGGCCGGCGGACCCGTTCCGCCCCGGCCGCGGCTTGAGCGTATGGCCGCCCGCCGGCGGCCGCAACCGATTTCCCGGCCGGCCGGGATACTCCCTACACGACCCAGTCGGGGGCCGGCTTGCGAGCGCGGAGGAGGAACGTCGGGTTGACCGCCTCGAACCGCAGGCTCTCCAACTGCTCGACGCCCCGCGACAGGTTGACCATCAGCACCTCGACCCCGGCCGACCCCTCCACCCCGGCCGCCCGCTGGGCCCCGGCCAGCCGCTTGAGCACCGCGTAGGTGGCCGTCAACATCTCCAGGGTGCCGACGTTGGTGACCAGCCGGCCGCCCGGCCGCAGGGCGTCCCAGCACGCTTCCAGCAGCCGGGCCACCTCGCCCCCGTTGCCGCCGACGAACACCGCGTCCGGAACAGGCAGCCCGGCGAACACCCCCGGGGCCGACCCGAACACCGGGCGGACGTTCCCGACCCCGAACTGCCCGGCGTTGGCCACGATCAGGTGGTAGTCGGCCGGGTCCTGCTCGATCGCGTAGGACGGGCCCGGGGCGACCAGCCCGGCCGCCTCGATGGCCACGCTCCCGCTCCCGGCCCCCACGTCCCAGAACACGTCCCCGGGGTGCAGGTCGAGCTGGCCGAGGGCGACGGCGCGGACTTCCGCCTGCGTGATGAGTCCGGTCTTGGGTCGGGTCTGGGCGAACACCTCGTCCGGGTTCCCGAACCGCCGCAGGGCCGCCGGCCGGGGACGGTCTGGAACGCCCGGCTTCCGCTTCAGGATCAGGATGTTCAAGGGGTCGAACCGCATCTCCCGCAGGTCGGCCAGGTCGCCCCGGGTGATCCGCTCGTCCTTCCCGCCCAGGTTCTCGCACACCCAGGCGGTGAAGTAGTCGATCCCGCGGCCCAACAACTCGGCGGCCACCCGCCCGGGGTGGTACTGGTCGGTGGTGAACAGGCCGACGGTCTCGGCCGTGCGGACCCGGTCGAGCACGTCGGCCAGCGGCTTGGCCGCCAGGTCGGTCAGGTAGGCGTCCTCCCACGACTCCTTCACCCGGGCGAAGGCGAGCTGCATGCTGCTGACGTGCGGCAGCACCTCGAAGTGCTCGGCCCCGACCTTCTCGCACAGGTAGCGGGCGGTCCCATAGAACAGGGGATCGCCGGTGGCGACGAGGGCGGCCCGCCGCTTGCCGAGGGTCGCCCGGACCCGCTCGACGGCCTCCGGCAGGTCGTCCCCGACCCGCACCCGCTCGGCCGTCAGCTCGGGCAGCAGCCGGAGCGTGGGGTCGGACCCGAACACCACCTCGGCCCCCAGGAGCAGGTCGCGGGCCCGGGCGGTCAGCCCGGCCAGCCCGTCCGGGCCGACGCCGATCACCGGTATCTTCATCGCGGGGTCCTCGGTCCGGGGGTGGAGGACAGCATAGCCGCGGCCGGAACCAGATAAAGGCGGGGAACGCGGATGACGCGGATGAAACCGCGCGGACGAACGCGGATCGGAACCGAACAACGGTCCGATCCTCTTCATCCGCGCTCCGATCCGCGTCATCCGCGTTCCCGTCTTTCTTCCCCCGTGACCGCCGGGGTACAATCGGGGACTGAGGGCTGCGATTTCTCCACCTCGTCGAGGGGTAGCGTCATGGACCGGGCGTGGGTCGGGCGGCGGCTGTGGGCCGTCGTCGTCGGGGTCGGGCTGGCGGCCGGGGCCGGGCGGGCGGACGACCCGCCGGCGGCCAAGGCCGACGCCGGGGACGACGGGCTGAAGGCCGAGCTGCTCAAGCTGAACCGGGCGACCGGCCCGGAGGACCAGTTCAAGGCCCTCCGCGGGCTGGTCAAGGACAAGGCCAAGGCGAAGAAGGCGGTCGCCCTCGGGCTGAAGCTGCAGCAGGCGGCCGGGGGGAAGGACAAGCCGTTCAACTTCACCGGGGCCTACGTCCTCGGCCGGGCCGCCCACTACCTGCGGGACTACAAGGCCGCCGAGTTCTTCCTGACCGACTGCCTGGACGCCGCCACCCGGACCGAGAACGGGCCGAAGCTGGTCCAGGCGTACCGGGCCCTGTTCGACCTCCGGTCGGACCAGAAGCGGTTCGCCGACGTGGTCGACCTGGCCGAGAAGTTCGTCGACCTCCGCGGCCCGGAGGAGGTCGACCGGTTCAAGCCGTTCGCCCTCGAGCGGATGATCCAGGCGAAGGCCCGGCTGGGGAAGACGGACGAGGCCCTGAAGGCGGCCGAGGGGCTGGTCCAGCTGGACGACGGCGGGTGGTACTTCCTCCGGCTCAAGGGGTTCGTCCTGCGGGAGGCCGGGAAGCACCCGGAGGCGGTCGAGGCGTACCTGGAGTCGCTCGACAAGCTGGACGCGGCCAAGGCCCTGGAGCCGGAGGTCCGGGAGGACCAGAAGGACCTGACCCGGTACATCCTGAGCGGGCTGTACGTGGACGCCGGGGAGGTGGACAAGGCGGCCCGGCAGCTCCAGGCGCTCATCAAGAAGGACGCGGACAACCCGACGTACAAGAACGACCTCGGGTTCATCTGGGCCGACCACGACAAGAACCTGGACGAGTCGGAGAAGCTGATCCGGGAGGCCCTGGAGCTGGACAAGAAGGCGAAGGAGAAGGCCAAGGCCGCGGGGAACCTGGACGAGGTGGACGAGTCGGCCGCGTACCTGGACAGCCTCGGGTGGGTGCTGTTCAAGAAGAAGAAGTACGACGACGCCCTGCCGTACCTGAAGAAGGCGGCGGCCGACGTGGACGACGGGAACCACCTCGAAATCTGGGACCACCTGGGCGACTGTCTGCTGGCGATGGACAAGAAGGACGAAGCGGTCGAGGCCTGGCAGAAGGGGTTGACGATGGAGGACCTCGGCCGGCGGGACATCGAGCGGCGGAAGAAGGTGGAGGCGAAGGTGAAGGCGGCCGGGGCCGAGCCGAAGAAGCCGGCCGCCCCGCAAACCGGCACCGAGCCGAAGAAGAAGGACGGGGAGTGAGAGCGTCGGGGGGGGGGGGCGCGGGGGGGGCCACACGACGAGGGCGGGGCCCCCGCCGCGGCGGGGGAGGCCCCCCC
>JAIEQO010000036.1 GCA_019747655.1 Gemmataceae bacterium
GGTGGGGATGAGCAGCCCGTCGGCGAACACGGTCGTCTTGTCGGCCTTGCCGTCGCCGTCGGTGTCTTCGAGGACGATGATCTTGTCGTTGGCCTTCTCCCCGGGCTTGATCTGCGGGTAGGTCTCGCTGCTGGCGACCCAGAGCCGGCCGTCCGGCCCCCAGTTCATCTGGATCGGCTTGGCCAACAGCGGGTCGGCCGCCCACAGGTTGACCTCGAACCCGTCGGCGACCTGAAACGTCTTTCGCTCGACTTCCGGGTCCGGGTCGGGAACCTTCGCGTCCCGCTGGGCGAAGGCGGCGCCGGGGAGCAGGGCGAGGAGCAGGGCGGGGAGGTAGCGGTGCATGGGGGAGGTGGTGTTGGGGTCGGTGGGTTTCGTCTGTGGAGCGCGGGCGTCCCGCCCGCCCTTCGGCCGGATGCGGGCGGGACGCCCGCGCTCCACGGATTCGGGTCACTTCGCCAGCGTCTTCTTGATCCGGTCGATCTCGTCCTCGGCTATCTTGACCAGCGGGTCGAACTCGGCGACTTCCTTGGCGTTCTTCCCCTGCTCGTGCTTGCGGAACCCGAACAGGTACGTCTCGTTCTGCGGCCGCCAGCGGTGGAAGAACAGCTCGTTCTTGGCGACCACGGCCTGACGGAGGGGTTCGAGGGTCGCCCACTCGCTGCCGGCTGCCGGGTCGTGGTCGAAGTACGTGAGGAAGGCGGGAGCCGTCGTCCGGTAGCCGGCGGCATTCAGGTGGAGGCCGTTCTCGGTCACCTCCTCGCCGGCTGGAGGCTTCTGCCGGGTGCCGTCCATGATGTCCCGACTGGTCAGCCGCCGGGCGACCGCGTCGCCGAGGTCCAGGCACGGCAGCCCGCGACCGGCGGCCACGGACCAGATCACCTCCGAGTAGCGACGGATCGCCGCGTTCCGCCCGTCGGCGGCCGCCGGCCCGGCGGTGAACTCCCGCTTGTAGACCGGGACCGGGGTGAACAGCACCACCCGGGCCTTCGCCGGCTTGAGGGCGTCGAGGAGCCTGTTCAGTCCCTTCTCGAACCGCGCCGTGCCGGCCTCGCCGTCGAACGACTCGTTCTGGCCGTAGGAGACGAAGATGACCGTCGGCTTGAGTTCCAGCGTCAGCGACACGAGCCGCTCGTAGCCCTTCTCGGGGGTGTCGAACCCGGCCCGGGCGTCGCCGGTGACGGTGTCGCCGCTCCAGCCGAGGTTGCGGAGGGTGAAGTTGACCTTCGGGTAGGCGGCGTGGAGGGCCGTCTCCCAATACCCGTACCGCTGTTCGCGCTCGACCAGGGTGTTGCCGATCCAGACGATCCGGTCGCCGTCCTTGAGTGCGAATGTCGGCGGCGGGTCGGCGGCGACGAGCGACACGGCCGCGACCGCGGCGGGGAGGAGGATCACGCGGGGGTCTCCGGCGGAGGCAACCCAATCAGGGTACACGGGATCGGCGGCCGGGGGAAGCGGGCGAGACGCCGGGGCGCCGGTCTAACGTTCTTTCTTCTTGCCGAGTTGTTCTGGTTTTGGCGTGGGGTGTACACATCGCCAGAAACAGCAGACTGCTCGCCGGGGCCGGCGTTGACACCGGCCGGCGGGCGGGTATATGACGGGCCGATCCTCGCGGGGACTTGGATGCGGAACGCGCTGCGGTGGGCCGGGGCGGCGGTGCTGGTGGCGGTGGTCGCGGGACCGCCGGCGGCCCTGTTCCGCGCCCAGTACGCCCACGCCAAGCGGCTCCGGGAGGTGACGCCCGGGCGGTTCTACCGGTCCGGCCAGATGACCGCCGCCGGGCTGACGGAGGCGATCGGGCGGTACGGCATCCGGACCGTCATCAACCTCCAGCACGACAGCGCCCACGAGGTCGCCGACCCGTACCTGGAGCGGGGGTGGCTGGGCGGGCCGAGCGGGGTCCGGGAGAGCGAGCTGTGCGACCGGCTCGGCGTCCGGTACGTCCAACTGGCGCCCGACATCCTGCCCGAGCCGAACGACCTGTCGAAGATGCCGCCGGTGGTGGCCGACTACCTGCGGGTGCTCGACGACCCGGCGGCCTACCCGGTCCTCATCCACTGCAAGGCGGGGCTGCACCGGACCGGCCGGCTGACCGCCATCTACCGGATGGAGTACGAGGGCTGGGCGGTCGGGGAGGCCCTGCGGGAGATGCGGGCGAACGGGTACGGGTACGGGGTGGCCAGCGAGGGCGACAAGTTCGTGATCCAGTTCCTCGGCAGCTACGTGCCGCGGGCCAAGTCCGGGCCGGGGGGGCCGCCGTGACCACCACCCTCGACCGGCTCTTCCTGGCGGCCTACTTCCGGTCGTACCTGATCGTCCTGACGAGCCTGCTCAGCCTGTACGTGGTCGTCGACCTGTTCAGCAACATCGACACGTTCGGCCGGAACGGGGGCGGGGTCCGGGCGGTGGTCGAGCACGTCCTGGGGTATTACGGCTACCAGCTCGCCCTGATCTTCGACCGGCTGGCCGAGGCGATCACCCTCCTGGCCGCGGTGTTCACCGTCTCCTGGATGCAGCGGAACAACGAGCTGCTGCCGCAGCTCTCGGCCGGCATCCCGACCCGGCGGGTGGTCCGGCCGGTGCTCGTCGGGGCGGCCGCCACCCTGTCGCTCGGGGCCCTGAACCAGGAGCTGGTGATCCCCCGGATCGCCGAGAAGCTGGTGCTGGCCAAGGACGACCCGGAGGCGGCCAAGGCCCAGGTGCTGACCGGGGCCTACGACCCGCCCACCGGGGTCCACATCGAGGGGGTGGCCGGGTACCGGAACCAGCGGAAGGTGGTCGGGTTCTCGGCCACCTTCCCGGACGCCCCGCCGAGCGGGATGTTCCACCTGACGGCCGACGAGGCGTACTACCGGCCGCCGGACGGGACCGCGCTGTCCGGCGGGTGGGACCTGGTCCAGAAGCCGGACGGGGAGGGGAAGGTGCCGCCCCCGCCGGACCGCCCGCCGGCGAACCTCAAGCCGACCGGGTACGGCCGGTACTTCCTGTACACCCAGGACGTGGACTACGAGGTGGTCACCCGCGGGGCGTCGTGGTTCCTGTACGCCTCGACCCCGCGGCTGCGGGAGCTGTTGGCCCGGCCGGACCCCCGGCGGCAGGCGAAGGTGGCGGTGATGTTCCACATGCGGCTGACCCGCCCGCTGGTCGGGGCGGTCCTGGTCCTGGTCGGGCTCGGGGTGATCCTGCGGGACCCGAACCGGCACGTGTTCATCTCGGCCGGGCTGTGCCTGGGGTTCGGGGCCGCCTTCTACCTGATCGTCCTGGGCTGCAAGTCCCTCGGCGACAACAGCTTCGTCCCGGCCCCGCTGGCGGCGTGGCTGCCGGTCCTGGTGTTCGGCCCGACCACCCTCGTTCACTTCGACGCGGTCCACACGTAGCGAGTCGTAAAGTCTTCAAGTCCCAAGTCGGGACCCGATCCGTCCAGGTCGGCTTGCTTTCCCCAACCACCCGGGTATGACGCGGCCCGATTTCCGTCAGCCCGGAGGAGACCACGATGCGACAGTTCACCCGCGGGGCGGCCGCCGCCGTGCTCGGCTCGGCCCTGGCGGCGGCCGCCGC
>JAIEQO010000630.1 GCA_019747655.1 Gemmataceae bacterium
GACCTCGGGCCGGCCCGGGCGGTGCAGCTGCGGTGGCGGCAGGGTGCGGCCGGCACCCCGGCGGTGGCCGTCCGCGAGGGGTGCGTGTGGGACGTGGCCGAGGCCGGCGACCGGCTGACCGCGTGCTACCTGGCCCGGGTCACGGCCGGGGCGGCGACCGGGTTCGGGTTCGACCTGCCGGCCGAGCTGGAGCCGGTCCGGGTGGCGGTGCAGGCGCTAACCCCGGGGGCGGCCGCGGCGATCGCCGGGTGGACCCTCGGGGCCGAGGCGAACGGCCTGCGGCCGCTGCGGGTCGACCTCGCCGGGCCGGCCGACGGGCGGCTGCTCGTGACCCTGGAGTGCGTCCGGCGGGGGCCGCCGACCCGCCGGCCGGTGCTGCGGTTCCCCCGACCCGTCGGGGTCGAGCGGCTCGGCGGCGTCTACGGGCTGCGGGCCGCGGGGGTGGCGGTCGAGGCGGTCGAGCGGGCCGGGGTGATCGACTTCGCGGCCGACGCCCTGTTCCGGGAGTTCGGCGAGGTGCGGGACCTGCGACTGTCGCCGGCCGCCCCGCCGCTGGCGTTCAGCCCGCAACCCGGGGCCGAGGCCGAGCTGCGGCCGGTGCTGCGGCCCGGGCCGGAGCCGCCGGCGGTCACGCAGGACGTGACGTGGCGGGTCGGGCCGACCCGGGCCGACGGCGAGGGGGCGGTCCGGTGGGCCGGGAAGGACCCGGTCCCGGCGGTCGAGTTCGCCGTCCCCGGGGCGCGGGTGCTGGAGGTCCGGGGGGCGGACGTGGCCGGGTGGGGGCAGGCCGATGGCCGGGTCCAGGTGTGGCTGCGGCGACCGACGAAGGGCGGCGAGGTCGGCTGGGTGGCGGCGGCCGACCCGGCGGCGGGGGCGGCCTCGGCCGACCTCCCGGCGGCGGTCGTCGCGGACACGAAAGGAACGGTCGCAACCTTGCGGGTGTTCCCGGCGGGCGGGCTGACGGCCCGGGCCGAACCGGGCCGGGGGTGGCGGGCGGTCCCGGTGAGCGTGGGGCGGGGGCTGGTGTTCCGCGCCGACGGGCCGGGCCTGCCGGTCCGGGTGGCGCTGTCGCCGGTCCCCGCCGACCCGGTTCCACCGCCGAGGCCCGTCGAGCGAACCGAAGTACCACCGCCGCCGGCCGAGGCGGTGACGCCGTCGGCCCAGCCGGTGCCGGCCGTGCTCCCGTCCGACCCGCCGCCGGCGCTCCCGATCCGAACGGCCGCGGGTTGGGGATCGGGCGTCCTGCTCGTCGCCGTCCTGTTCCTGCTGCTGCCGCGGCGGACGTGGCCGGAGCAGGTCGGGCTGCTCGGCGGGCTGTTCGGGATGGCGGTCGCCGGCGGGCCGGTCATCGGACTGGCGGCCTGGGGAGCGGCCCGGACCGGGTGGGTCGTCAGCCGGTGGTGGCGGACGGTCGCGGCCACAGGATGACCAGGGCGACCAGCCCGGCCAGCGGGGCCAGCCCGGCGATCACCAGCCCGGCGTCGTAGCTCCCGGTCGCCCCGATGTGCCGGCCGAGTTCCTTCTGGACGGCCCCGGCGGCGAACCAGGCGGCGGCCGCCAACCCGCCGGCGAACACCCCGGTGTGCCGGGCCGGCAGGTCCTGGACCAGGGCGTAGTAGTACGGGTGCAGGCCGAGCACCCCGGCCCCGGCCAGGACCAGCAACCCGACCCCGGCCCACCGGTCGCCGGCCACCGGCACCAGGGCGGCGGCCGCCGCCACCGCCGCGAACGCCGCGTACCCGACCACCCGGGCCGGGTGGACCCCGAACCCGCGGCCGACCAGCCGGCGGACCAGCAGGCCGGACAGCAGGCACCCGATGTCGGCCGCCAGGTAGTAGGCGATCACCGCCCCGTCGGCCTCGTCCGGGGCGAAGCCCCGCGACTCTTTCAGGTACTTCGGCAGCCACGCCCGGAGGAACTGCCAGCTCACGTTCAGGCCGACTACGACGACCACCAATGCCGCCACCATCCGGACCACTGCCCCCGCCGGGATGGCCGGCCCGGCCCCGGCGTCGGCCACCGGGCGGGCGGTCAGATCGCCGGGCCGGACCAGGGTGAGCCAGAGCGGCACCCACAGGAGCCCGACCGCCCCGACCGTCCAGAACACCAGCTCCCACCCGCCGCCGACCTGCCGCAGGACGAACATGTAGACCGGGACCAGGACCGCCCCGGCGGTCGCCCCGCTCTGGAGTAGGCCGTTGCCCAGCGGCCGGTCCTTCGCCGTCAGGATCAGCCGGACGGTGATGAGGGCGCACGGCCAGTGCCCGGCCTCGAACAGTCCGAGCACCCCGCGGCAGACGAGCAGCCAGCGGAACGGCCCGACCCCGGGGTCGTCGTCGGGTCCTTCGAGCCAGCCCGTCACCCCCGGGTCGGCCAGGAGCGGGGTGGCCAGCCCGGCGGCCGACCACCCGACCAGGACGACCGGGTAGAGCCGTCGGGGACCGACCCGGTCGGCGACCAGCCCGAACAGGACCGACCCGGCGGCGAACGCCCAACTGAACACCGCCTCGACCCACCCGTACCGGGCGTCGTCCAGGGCGTACCGCTCCTTCAGCTCGGTCGCGGTCTGCGGCAGGGCCTGCCGGTCCATGTAGTTCAGCAGGGTGGCCAGGAGGAGGACGCCGCAGACCCACCACCTTCGGCTCGGCGCTTCCATCGGCACACTCGTTGGGGAATGACGAATGACCCACCAATGACGAAGGAGGACGGACCCGGTATTCCCTTCGTCATTGGTGGGTCATTGGTGGGTCATTCGTCATTCCGGAGCGTCCCACCCGCCGCCCGGCCAGTCGGCGACCCGGCCGAGGAACCCGGCCACCCCGGCGGCGAAGTGGGCGAACAGGGCCTCGCCCTTCTCGGCCGTGGCGGCGGCCGGGGTGCCGATGTGCCCCGGGCCGCTCCGGTCGGGCATCGTCCAGGCCCGGTAGCCGGGGGCGAACCCCCGCCCGAACGGGACCTCCGGGACGGCCCCGAGGTCGCCGGCCACGAGCCGCGGGTCGAGCCGCAGGATCATCGAGGTTTCCCACTCGCAGGCGTGGCCCATCTGGGTCTGGACGAGGCCGGGGACGGCCGGGGTGCCGGCCGCGTCCCAGTAGGTGAGTGACAGCAGCAGGAGGTCGCCGCGGCTGCGGTGGTCCTGCCGCAGCTCGAAGAGGGCCTGCTGGAGCGGGACGGCATTCCCGCCGTGGCCGTTGACGAACACCACCCGGGTGAACCCGTGGGCCAGGGCGTTCTCCGCCAGGTCCTTGAGCAGGTCGAGGTAGACGCGGGGCGAGGCCGACAGGGTGCCGGGGAAGTCGGCGTGGTGGTGGGAGTTGCCGAGCCACTGGAGCGGGGCGAACAGGCACCGCCCGGCGGCCGGGGTGAGCTTCACCCGGCGGACGACCTCGCCGAGCAGGAGGGAGTCGGTGAACGTCGGCAGGTGGCGGCCGTGCTGCTCGACGGCGGCGACCGGGAACACGACGGGGGTGGTCCGGGGCAGTGCGGCGACGGCCGGCCAACTCAGCTCGGCGAGGTCCATGCGGGGCGGCCCGGCGGGTAGGATAGGAGCAGTGTACCGG
>JAIEQO010000613.1 GCA_019747655.1 Gemmataceae bacterium
ACAGGTCCGTCGGATACCGCTTCCTGCTCATGCCCGACAGGCTACGCCGCCAGGCTTATTAGACAAGCTCTCAGTCAGCCGTCATCGTCACCTTTCAGGCTAGACGACAACCCGACCCCTTTGGTTGCCGGGGCACAACTCGGGAGGAATACTTGACGGCCCACTCCGCAGACCCCTATGCCGTGCAACGATGGCCAAGAAGACCGTGAAGAGCCACGAAGAGCCGGTCCCCCAGCTTTCCCTCTCTGGTCGCACGTCGCCGACACCGGAAGCTTCACGGGCGGACGCCAGCCAGATTCCGGAGGTGATCGCCGCAGCCCGACGGCTCGCGGACTCCATCGTCATCATCCGGTACGTTGACGCGACACTTTTCGAGGTCGATACGGTTGCCGCCTTCGGGGTCGAACACCCGCTCATGGACGCCTTGGAAGCCCGGCATACCATCGAGACGAAAGAGTTGCCCAACCTGACCGGGGCGGTACGAACCGGGTGGGTGAAGCTCTTGCTGGCGGTCACGGAGGCGACTCACCGGCCGTCCGGAGACTGGTCCGCGGACCGGATCGAGGCGGCGTTGAACCAAATCGAAGCCGCCTACCGGATTCAGTACCCGGGGCCGACCCAACACCCGGCGTCGCCCGGCCCGACAGGCGAACAGGACCGCCGAACGGAATCGATTCCGCACCGGGCACAAGTCGCTTACCAACTCTACAACTTCGCCGAGCAGGAACTCGAACGAGCCTGTACCGACGATGAAGCCTACCGGTGGCTGCGGAAGCACCGCGGGGGCGAGTTGGAGTTGCCACCGGTCAAGTCGTGGAAGCGGTATCTGCGGACCGCCCGGGCACATTACGACCAGCGAAAGCACAACCTCCGGGTGGGCCGGATCGGGCGGAGCATCGTCACCCCCGACCAGATCGAAGACCGGTTCGACGACTGAGCGGACGCGAGCGGAGCATCCGCTTTTTTTCTTCCCCTTGAACCGCCTGCCTTTCACGCAACCTGCGGCCCGTCCGCTAAGTCCGCTCTCCGAGAGGTAGCCGGAGGGGTTGGCCGCCAAGTGGCGGCCGGCCGGCGTCCGGCGTTTCCGGAGACGTTGCCGTGAGCAACAAAGACGTGGCGTTGGGGTACGCGGGTCTCGGGTGGCAGGTCTTCCCCTGTCATTGGGCCAGTGGCGGCCGGTGTAGTTGCGGGAGGCCGGATTGCGATCGTGTCGGTAAGCACCCGATGACCGGCAGCGGGTTCAAGGACGCGACCAGCGAGCCGGGGCAGGTGGGACGCTGGTGGGACCAATGGCCGGACGCCAACATCGGTGTGGCGACCGGGCCGGACAGCGGCATCTTCGTACTGGACCTTGACGGGCCGGAGGCAGTCGCCGAGCTTGAGCACTTGGAGGCTCGGCACGGCGAATTACCGGCGACGGTCATGGCCCACACCGGGAAGGGCTCGCACAGGTACTTCCGGTGGGACACAGACCGGCCGGTCAAGAACCGCGCCAAGATTAACGGCGTCGGGATCGATGTTCGCGGGGAGGGCGGGTATGTCATCGCCGCACCCAGTATGCACCAGTCGGGTAAGCGGTACGAGTGGCTGCGCTCGCCCGGTGAAGCGGCAGTCTCCGATGCCCCCGACTGGTTGGTCGAACTCGTCAGCGGCAGCGGCGGACGCGCGGCAGGTCGAACGAACGCGGGCCGGGTCGGTGACTTCGGGCTTGACCTCCGGAACGCACCGGGGGTGTTAGAGGGCGGCCGGCATGACGCGGCCGCGAGGCTTATCGGGGCGGAACTCGGGCGGGGCCACGACCCGGTTGATGTGCTCGACTGGGCATACCAGTGGGCGGACCGGTGTGACCCACCGATGGGCCAGGAAGAGGTCAAGAAAATCCTGACCGACCTCCGGGACAAGGACCTGCGTAAGCTCACCGAGGGGATCGTCCCTCGGGACACCAAGCCCGACTGGCCGATTCTCGGGCCGGATGCGTTCCACGGCCTCGCCGGGGAGATCGTCCGGGCGATCGAGCCGAACACCGAGGCGGACCGGGCGGCCGTGTTGGTCCAGTTGCTCGCGCTGTTCGGGAACGAGGTCGGCCGGTCCCCGTACTTCGAGGTCGGCCCGACCCGGCACCACGCCAACCTGTTCGTGATCGTCGCCGGGGAGTCGTCCGAGGCCAAGAAGGGGACCTCGTTGGCTGACGCCAAGGCCCCGTTCGGGAACCGGCTCAAGCCGCTGATGGCGTCCGGGCTGTCGAGCGGGGAGGGTCTGATCGCGCGGGTCACGGACGCTGTCTACAAGACGGAGCCGATCCGGAACAAGTCCAGGGAAGTCACCGGCTACCAAGAAGTGCTGGAAACCCCCGCGGTCGAGGACAAGCGGCTGATCGTGGTCGAAACCGAGTTCGGGTCCGTGCTCAAGGTCATGGAGCGGCCCGGGAACACCGTCAGCAGCCTGATCCGCAACGCCTGGGATGACGGAAACCTGTCCACCCTGACCGTCGTGAGGCGGAACGCCACCAACGCGCACATCAGCGTGATCGGCCACATCACGGTGCCCGAGTTGAAAGCGCTGCTGGGTGACACCGACTTGTTCAACGGCTTCGCCAACCGGTTCCTGTGGGCCGGGGCGAAGGCGTCGAAGCGGCTGTCGTGTCCGGTGCCGCACGACCTTTCCGGCTACGACCTCCGGTTGGAAGAGGCCGTCATGGCGGCCCAAACCTTCACCCGCGTGACCCGGGACACCGACGCTCAACGGCTGTGGGACGACCTGTACCACGGCGAGCTGGGCCAGGCGCACCCGGGGCTGCTGGACACGATCGCGGGGCGGGCGGAGCCCCAGGTCATCCGGCTCTCCTTGGTGTACGCCCTGCTCGACAAGTCCCCCGTCATCCGGGTGGAACACGTGCGTGCGGCGATGGCGGTGTGGAGGTACTGCCTCGGATCGGCCCGGGTGATCTTCGGGGGCGCGGCCGGGAACCCGATCGATGACACGATCCTGGCGGCGGTACAGGCGGGCCCGCTCAAGACGGCCGACATCCACCGGCTGTTCAACAATCACCAGTCGGCCGGGTCGATCAGGGCCTCGTTGCAGCGGCTCATGGAACGCGGGTCCATCCGCAAGGAGCGGGAGCAGTCGGGTGGTCGGCCCGCGGAGGTGTGGATGCTAGTGGGATACCAGGACGAGACGTGGTGGGGTCGGCTGGCTCTGCCGGCGGTGTACGCTTGGACTACCGACGACCGCCCGTTGCGATTGGTCGAGCAGACCGTTCCGAAGGGCGATGCGGGCCCCAAGGCGCTGTCGTGCTACGGACTGTTGCGCGCGGACACGGGCCGGATGATGTTGCGGTTCGTGACCGGTCGCCCGGTTTCGCAAGTGACCGAGGACTACCTGGCGTGGGTGTGTAAGCGGTTGGGCGAGGAAGGGAGGAAGGCGTTGCTGTTGGTCTGGGACAACGCGGCCTGGCACCTCAGCAAGCGCGTGCGTGCTTGGATCAAGGCCTGCCGTGTTGAAGACATCCGATCTACCGCCGGATGCTGTAGGCCAGCACCCGCAGGGCGGCTTCCGCGTCCAGGGT
>JAIEQO010000971.1 GCA_019747655.1 Gemmataceae bacterium
CCCCCTGGCCCCCTCCCCGCAGCGGAGAGGGGGAGGAAGACACCGGCTCGGTTCGGTCCCCCCCCCCACCCGGGGGGAGGGGGTTAGGGGGTGGGGTCTGGTCCCGGCCGGGGGAGGGTGCCATGTCTTTCCCGGCCGCCTCGATCAAATCCGCCACCTGGAACGCCACCCCCTCCAGGGCGGCCCGGCCGAGGTCGGCGGCGGTCGTCGCCCGGGTCAGCCCGAACACCGTCCCGCGGGCCTCCGGGACCCAGTGCGGGGCCCCCAGCCCGACGAACCCCGGGACGAACACCACCCCACCGGCCGGGTCCGCCCCGCGGGCCAGCTCCTCCACGTCGGCCGCCGCCCGGAACAGCCGCAGCCCGTCCCGCAGCCACTGGACCGCCGCCCCGGCCACGAACACCGCCCCCTCGAGGGCGTACCGCGGCGCGTCGTCGGTCGTCGCGGCCACGGTCGTCAGCAGCCGGTGGGCCGACGGCACCGGCTTGTCGCCGGTGTGCAGCAGTAGGAACGCCCCGGTCCCGTAGGTGCATTTCCCCTCGCCGGGGGCAAAGCACCGCTGGCCGAACAGGGCCGCCTGCTGGTCGCCGGCGATGCCGCGGACCGGAACCCCGTCCGGCAGGAAGTCGAGGCCCTTCGTGGCGCCGAAGTCGGCGGCGCTCGGCCGGACCTCCGGGAGCACCGCCCGGGGCACGCCGAAGTAGCGGAGGAGGTCGTCGTCCCACCGCATCCGGTGGATGTTGAAGAGCAGCGTCCGGCTGGCGTTCGACGCATCCGTGAGGTGGGCCTTACCCCCGGTGAGCCGCCACAGGAGGAACGAGTCGACCGTCCCGGCGGCGAGGTCGCCCCGCTCGGCCGCCGGCCGGAGGTTCGGGACGTTCTCCAGCAGCCAGGCGAGCTTGGTGGCCGAGAAGTACGGGTCGAGGACGAGGCCGGTCTTGGCCGCCAGCATCGGGCCGTCGGCGGCCCGGTCGCGGCAGAATGCCGTGGTCCGCCGGTCCTGCCAGACCACCGCCCGGTGGACCGGCCGGCCGGAGGCCCGGTCCCAGACGACGACCGTTTCCCGCTGGTTGGTGATGCCGACGGCGGCCACCTCGGCGGGGCTGCGGCCGGCGGCGGTCAGCGCCTCCCGGACGGTCCGGGCGACCGAGTACCAGATGTCCTCGGGCTCGTGCTCGACCCACCCGTCCCGCGGGTAGTGCTGTTCGAGTTCCTGCTGGGCGGAGCCGAGGACGGCGAACGTGGCCGGGTCGTACACGACGGCCCGGGAGCTGGTCGTTCCCTGGTCGACGGCGAGGAGGACGGGAGGGGGCATCGCGGGGCCTCGGCCGGCGCGGTACAGTGGACCGTGGTGGAGAGGATACCGCGCCCGGCGGCCGGATGTCCAAACCCGCCGGCGGGGGACGGCCGATGAGGGCTTGGGTGGGGGTCGTTGCGGCGGTCGTGGTCGCCGCGGGGGCGGTCGCCGCCCCGGCCCCGAAGGGGGCCGGGCGGGCGAACCCGGACGAGGTCCGCAAGCGGGTCTTCCGCTGCTGGCTCCGGGTCCGGGCGGAGACCGCCGGCCGGGCGACCGAGGACCCGACCGACCTGTGCGGGGTCGCGATCACCCCGCGCGGCACCTCCTACTGGCTCCGCCGCGGAGAACTGGCCGCCAGCCCGATCGAGCCGGGGATGCAAGTCCTGGTCGACCCCTCGACCGACCCGATGCGGATCGACTACGTGTCCACCATCGACGGGGCCCGGTGGGTGACGCCCGGCATCTTCCGCTTCGAGGCCGGCCGGCTGGAGATCGTCCAGCCGAACGACCCGGGTTCCGCCCGGTTCCGGGAGGACGGGAACTACCCGATTCGGCCGACCGGGTTCACCTGCACGAAGGAGAACAAGTACGGCAAGGAGGTCCTGATCGAGTGCGGGATGTACGACCAGGACTGACCGAACGCCGGAGGCACTCGGCCGCGGCGGACACGCTCCGGATGGGGTCGCCCGGCTCGAAGAAGGTCCCGTACTCGAAATGGAACCTACGGCGTCCCGGCCGGGGTGCCGGCCAGGGCGTCCCGGACGGCGGCCAGGAGGTCGGCCGGACGGTACGGCTTGCCCAGCATGCCCACCGCCCCCTCCAGCTCGGGCAGCTCGTCCCCCGAGTACCCGCTGGAGAAGAGGACCCGGACCCCCGGGTCGAGCCGGACCAGCTCCCGGAAGGCGTCCCGGCCGGACATCCGGGGCATCATCACGTCCAGCACGACCAGCCCGACCCGGGCCCGCTCGCGGGCGAACACCTCGACCGCGTCGAGCCCGTCCACGGCCGTCACCACCCGGTACCCGGCCCGCTCCAGGATGGCCCGCCCGAGGTCCCGGATCATCCCCTCGTCGTCGACCAGGAGGATGGTCGGGTCGGCGGTCCGCCCGGCCCGGGCCAGCGCGGCCAGGGTCGGGGTTCCCTCGGGGGGGGTGTCCGAGGCGGCCAGCAGCCGGGGCGTCTCGGCCGCCGTGGGAACCGCCGCCGGCGGTGGGGTGGCGGTGGGGTCGGGCGTCGGCAGCTCGTCCCGGACCACGGCCTCGGCCGCCGGCAGGTACAAGTCGATCCGCGTCCCCTGCCCGGGGGCTGAGGTGCAAGCCACCCAGCCCCGGTGCTGCTTCACGATCCCGTGGACCATCGGTAATCCGAGTCCTGTTCCCTTGCCCACGCCCTTCGTCGTGAAGAACGGGTCGAAGATGCGGGCCTTCACTGCATCCGTCATGCCGCAGCCGGTGTCCGAAACGGACAGCCGGACCACCGGCCGGGCGGGGTTGTCGGGGTTCGCCGCGCCGTCGGCCGCCGGCGGGTCGGCCCGGAGGGACTCGGCGGACAGGGTCAGGGCGCCGCCGTTGGGCATGGCGTCCCGGGCGTTCAGGCAGAGGTTCATCAGGGCCTGGTTGAGCAGCCCCGGGTCGGCCAGCACCGGCCCGCACCCGGCGGCCACCTCGACCCGGATGCGGATGCGGGGGTCGAGGGTCCGGCGGACGAGGTCGACGACCTCGGCGAACGCCTCCCGGGGGTCGACCGGCCCGGGCTGGAGCTGGTTCCGGCGGGCGTACCCGAGCAGCTTCCTGGTCAGGTCGGCGGCCCGGGCGGCAGCCCCCTCGGCGGCGGCCAAGAGCGGCCGGTTCGGGTCCCCCGGCGGGAACTGGACCAGGGACAGGTTGCCGAGCACGGCCGTCAGCAGGTTGTTGAAGTCGTGGGCCACCCCGCCGGCCATCTGCCCGACCGCCTCCATCTTCTGCGACTGCCGCAGTTGTTCTTCCAGCTTCCGCCGCTCGGTCACGTCGACCGACACCCCGAGCCCGGACTCGTACCGGCCGTCGGCCCCGCGGATGGCGGCGAACGACAGCTCGACCCAGGCGACCGACCCGTCCGGCCGGACGTACCGCTTCTGGGCGTCGAACCGGTCCCGCCGGCCGGCCCGCACCTCGGCCATCAGCGGGGTCTGGGCGGCCCGGTCGTCCGGGTGGGTGAAGTCGGGCGGGGGGGGGGCCGGGGGCGCGGGCCCCCCCCCCCCCCCGGGGGGGGGGGGCCCCCCGGTGGCGGGGG
>JAIEQO010000306.1 GCA_019747655.1 Gemmataceae bacterium
GGGGTCGTGCGGCACCTTGGCCAGGCCCGGCTCCCGCCGCAGGTCGAACGAGTCGGCCGGGGTGGCGGCGACGCCGCGGAGGCCGGCCCGGAGGAACTGCCGCAGGGCGAGGGCGGCGAAGGGCCGGTGCCGGGTGAAGTCCTTGCGACTACGCGGCGAGGAAGGGGCCGGCCGCGGGCCGGCCGCGGCCCGGAGGGCTTCGCGGGCCGCGGCGACGGGCGACTTCGACATCGGGCGGGTGGTCATGCCCAATGAGAGGGGCCGACCACGCCCAAGGTTTCCACAGAGCATCAGTGCCTGTAAGGACATCTGGGTCGAGGCGCACGCCGCCAGCGCCGCGCGGCGGGACATCGAACTCAAGCTGACGTACAAGGAGGAGCAGCCGTACACGGTCCGGGCGACCGCCATCTGGGTCACACCGACCGCATTCCGGACCGCCGGGCCCGGTTACGGCCCCGGCACGAACGACGCGAACGACAAAATCTACATCGACCACCTCGACGCCCTCGCCAAGCGCCGCAACGCGACCGACACCGCCGACGAGCCGACGCCGGGGTTCACCTTCGGCAAGCCCAACATGCTGCTGCAGCCCCGCGCCACGTGGCAGGATAACGGGGTTGTAGGCACGGCCGCCTACCAGGTCGGACTCCACAACATCATGGAGGTGGAGTTTACCGTCGCCCCGGCCGACATCGGTCTGGAGGCGGCCGTCCGGTTCGACGTGACCCGCACGATCGGAGTCCAGAGCTGGGTTCAGGGGCCGAACGACAAGACGCCACAGCAGGATATTCGGCGGTACTTCCCGGACTTCCGGGAGCGGGCGAACGACGACGCCGGCCCCGACGATGAGGACAACACGCCAGAGAACAACCACATCTACTCCAACGACACGCCCGGCTTTAGTATCCCGCAGGCCGTGGGCAAGAGCTACAACCAATTCCTGGACGGGCAGGGCGGTTTAATCACCTGGAACAGGGTCGTTCACCACATGAACGCCATGGAGTTCGTCCGGGTCAAGGTGAACGGCACCGACTTCACCCACGACCCGACGAGTCCCGACAAGGCTTCCACCCCGGCCGGGGCGAACACGATCGACCCCCAGGGCTCGCGGGCCGGCGACTACGTCAACTGGCGGTCGTGGCAGGACTGGACGTGGAACTCTAAGGCGGTCGTCCCGAACGTGCCGCCCGTGGCCCCCGGTGTGCCCGCCCCCAACGGGGCGTGGGAGCGGACGGCCGACGCCCCCGGCCAGCCGACCCGCAACGCCATCGAGCAGGTCGGCGGGGCCTTCCCGGGCCTCGACACGCCGCCGCTATGACCGAACCGAAACCGCCCCCGGGGACTCATTCATGGCCGCTCGTCGTCTGCTGCTCCTGTACGGTTCCGGGGTCGTCCTCGCGGTTGCCGTCGCCCCGGTGGGTCGGCCGAATGACCCACCGGCATCGCCCCGGGAAGCCCCCGGCCTCCGCCCGGCACGCCCCAACCCGTCGGCGGAAGATCTGCTGATCGCCGAGCTGAATAGCCCCGGGCTGCCGCCCCAGCGGGTCATCCAGGTGATCGGAACGCTCAAGATGTTCGGCCGGAGCCCGCGGGTCGTCCGCGAGTTGTTGAACTGGTACCACTTCAACGGCCGGTACTACACGAAGCCGCTGAAGGGCCGCAGCCCGCTGGGTTCGGTCATCAGCGATGGCGACCGCACGAGCGTCCGCCGGGACCACCCCGCCGTCGTGGCCCTGCTGGAAATCCGCTCCCAGGCGATGCCGACCCTCGTGGAGGAGTACGTTGCCATGCACGCCCGCGGGGCGGCAAAGCCCGGGGGGCATGAGGCGAGGCGGCTGAATACCGCGGTGATCGTCTTGTCCTACACCCACGGCACGGCGGAGGCGGCGATCCACTACGCCACCCGGTACGCCGCGGAGCGGCCGGACGACCCGGCCGTCCGCGCGGCCTGTGCGGAACTCGTCGAGACCATCATGCAGCAGGTCCCCGGGTACACGTCCGCGTTCCCCGGGGTCGTCGTGCCACCCTAACCGGACCGGCCGGCGGGACGCCGGCCCCCCCCCGGATTCTGACTTGACTTCGGCCGGCGGGAGTGTAAGGTACAAGTGTTCAAATACGTCCACCGCGGGGTTTGCCCGCGGGGCCGGGCGGGGTGGACCCCGACCGTGACCGGATACGGCATCGGTCGGGTCCCCACCTAAATGGTTCACCAGCCACCGGTTCCGACGCGGTCCGTTGCCGCCCGTGACAGGCCCTGCCGAGCACGTCAGGTGCGGAAACGCTAGGAATCGTAGCGAAAAAGCAGTGGCAGGCCGGCCCGCAAAAAAGTAGGGGGGGAGGGGGGTCCGGGAAACCGCCGGATTCCCCGGCCAACGATCAGGCCAGCACGCCCCTCACGACGGTCCCGTACACGTCGGTCAGCCGCTCGTGGCGGCCCTGGTGGAAGTAGGTCAGCTTCTCGTGGTCCAGGCCCAACAGGTGCAGGACGGTGGCGTGCAGGTCGTGGACGTGGACCCGGTCCTCGACCGCCTCGAACCCGAGGTCGTCGGTGGCCCCGTAGGCGGTCCCGCCCTTCACCCCGCCGCCCGCCAGCCAGACCGAGAAGCCGTAGGGGTTGTGGTTCCGGCCGGGCTCGCCCTTCCCCTCGCTGAACGGCATCCGCCCGAACTCCCCGCCCCAGACCACCAGGGTCGAGTCGAGCAGGCCGCGGCGGGCGAGGTCGGAGAGTAAGGCGGCGATCGGCTTGTCGACTTCCGCCGCGTGCCGGCCGTGGTTCTTCTCGACGCTCTCGTGGGCGTCCCAGGTCTCTTCCAGGTGCCCGCCGCCGCTGTAGAGCTGGACGAACCGGACGCCGCGTTCGACCAGCCGGCGGGCGACCAGGCAGTTGCGGCCGAACTCGTCGGTCGGCTTGGCCCCGACGCCGTACTCGTCCAGGGTGGCTTTGGACTCCTTCGACAGGTCGACGGCCTCCGGGGTCGCCGCCTGCATCCGGTAGGCGAGTTCGTAGGAGTTGATGCGGGCGGCCAGCTCCTGCCCGCCGGGCCGGGCGTCCAGGTGCTGGTGGTTGAGTTCGGACAACAGGTCGAGTTGGGCCCGCTGGGCGTCGCGGCCGAGGTGGGCCGGCCCGCGGAGGTCGAGGATCGGGTCGCCCACCGGGCGGAACAGGGTGCCGGAGTAGGCGGCCGACATGAACCCGCTGGCCCAGTTCGGCTGGCCGCTGATCGGCCCGCCGCGTTTGTCCAGGATGACGACGTACCCGGGCAGATTCTGGTTGGGGGTGCCGAGGCCGTAGACGGCCCACGACCCGAGCGACGGCCGGCCGATGAACGTCTTGCCGGTGTTCATCATGACCAGGGCCGACCCGTGGGCGTGGCTGTCGGTGTGGCAGGAGCGGACGACGGCCAGCTTGTCGGCGTGCTTGCGGACCTCCGGGAAGAAGTCGGAGACGGGCAGGCCGGACGTGCCGCCGGGGCGGAACGGCCGGGCGGCGGGGGTCAGGAAGCCGACCTTCCGGCCGCCGGAGTTGATGAACTTCTTGTCGGCCGGGAGCGGCTGGCCGGCGAACTTGGTCAG
>JAIEQO010000746.1 GCA_019747655.1 Gemmataceae bacterium
GGGCTGGGGCCGGTTCCCCCCCCGGAACCCGACCGGCAGGACCCGCGGCCGGTGCCAGGCCCGGGCCCCGGCGGTGGTCACCACCACCTTCCCCCGGCCGAACGGCCGGGTGAACGCCGCCGGCCACCCGTCCTGCTCGATCAGCACCGTCAGCGGCCCGGTCGGGAGGACCCGGACGAACTCCACCGGGTCGTCGTGGGGGACCGGCTTGGCCCGCCGGGGGTCGTCCCCGGCCCGGACCAACAGGGCCTCGGTCAGGGTGGTCCGCCCGGCCACCTCGAACCCCGGGTCCTCCCCGAGGACCAGGGCGACCGTCCCCGGGTCGACCCGGTCGAGCATCACCCACAGGGTCCCGCCCCCGAGCACCCACTCCCGGACGGCCCGGGCCCCGACCGGGTCGGCCGCCAGCCGGTCCCCGGCCAGGACCACCTGGTCCAGCCCGTCCAGGGCGGCGGCGGTCGGCGGGAGGAACCGGTCGGGCGGGGCGAAGACGAACTCCGTCTGCCCGCGGGACGCCCGGAACGTCTGGATCAACTCGACCACCTCGAGGAACGCCCGCCACGCCGGGGTCCCGGCCTCCAGCGGGGGGGCGTCGGTCACCAGCTGGTCGAGCAGGACGGCGGTCGACGGCTCCCGGGTCATGTACGGGATGCCCCGGCCGGGCATCCGCTCGGGCGGGGGGGTCAGCACCCGCGCCGGCCCGTCGGTCCGGTCGGACAGGATGTACTTGATCTCCCGGGCGGCGATCGACTCGGCCCGCGGGGGCGGGCCGATCGTCACCCACGACTTCACCTTGGCCCGCCCCGGCACCCACACGTCCCGGCCGTACTGGACATCCGGCCGGCCGTTATAGAACACCAGCACCCGGATGGCCCGGGGCTCCGGGTTCGGGTTCTCCAGGGAAAACCAGAGGACCGAGTCGGCCCGGTCGGTGGTGCTCGGCCGGCCGGCCGGGAGGAGGCCGTCGAGTTTGACCGGGAGCGGGTCGGCGGCCCGGCCCGGGCCGGCGGCGGCCGCCGCCGCCACCACCGCCACCCACGTCCCCACCCGGAGCCGTCTCGTCGGCATGCGAGTCACCCGCGAGGTCCGCAGCCCGTTCCGGCTGCTATAGGGAGAAGACCCGGACCGGACCAATGAGCGAGACATGAGAGCCGCCCCGGCCGGGCAGCCCCTTCCGCCCGGCCGGGTTTTCGGATACCGTGGCCGCCAACCCACCCGCTTCGGCCGAGCCCGCCATGCACGTCCTGTTCGCGCACCAGAACTTCCCGGCCCAGTTCGGCCCGGTCGGCGGGCGGATGGCGGCGGCCGGGCACCGGGTCACGTTCGCCTCCCGGACCGGGGACGGCCGCATCCCCGGGGTCGAGCGGCTGAAGTTCGACACCGCCGGCGGGGCGACGGCCCAGACGAACTTCTTCTCCCGCACGTTCGAGAACATGGCCTGGCACAGCCAGGGGCTGTACGCCGCCCTGAAGGCCCGGCCGGACATCCGCCCGGACCTGGTCGTCGCCCACTCCGGGTTCCTCAGCCCGCTCCCGCTCCGCGACCTGTACCCCGGCGTCCCGGTCGTCAGCTACTTCGAGTACTTCTACCACGCCGCCAACTCGGACATGGACTTCCGGCCGGACGACAAGCCGGCCGACGAGGTCAAGACCCGGGCCCGGTTCCGCAACGCCGGGCTCTTGCTCGACCTGCTCAACTGCGACGCCGGGTACAGCCCGACCGGCTGGCAGCGGGACCGGCTGCCGGCCGAGTTCCGCCCGAAGGTGCGGGTCATCTTCGACGGGGTGGACACGGCGGTCTGGAAGCCGGTGCCGCAGGCGACCCCCCGCCGGGCGGGGTCGTTCGCCGCCCCCGAGGGGAAGAAGGTCGTCACCTACGCCGCCCGCGGGCTGGAGGCCATGCGGGGGTTCGACATCTTCATGCGGTTCGCCAAGCTCTTGTACACCCGCCGGGACGACGTTCATTTCGTCGTGATCGGCCAGGACAAGGTCTTCTACGGCGGGGACGAGGGGAAGACCGGCGGGAAGACGTTCAAGGAGTGGGTACTCGCGCAGGACAGCTACGACCTGTCCCGGTTCACGTTCCTGCCGCCGGTCAAGCCGGAGGTGCTGGCCGAGTTCTTCTCGCTCTCGGACCTGCACGTCTACCTCACGGTGCCGTTCGTGCTGTCGTGGTCGCTGTTGGACGCCCTGGCCTGCGGCGCGACGGTGCTGGCGTCGGACACCCCGCCGGTCCGGGAGGTGGTCGATCACGGCCGGAACGGGCTGTTGGCCCCGTTCTTCGAGCCGGAGGCGATGGCCGGCCTGGCCGACCGCGCCCTGTCCGACCCGGCCGGCCACCGCCACCTCCGGGAGGGCGGGATGGAGACCGTCCGCTCGGCTTACAGTCTGGATGTCTGCCTGCCGCAACTCGTCGGGTTCTACGAGGAGGTGGCCGGCCGGGTTCGGGTGTAGGGCCGGCTGGGTTGGCGGGTGGCACAGGCATTCCTGCCCGTGCTCTTTCCGCAGCACGGGCAGGAATGCCTGTGCCACCAGAAATCGGCTCGGTCAGCTCGTGATCCCCTTGGTGATCTCCATGAACACGTTCTCCAGGTTAACCTCCTTCTCCTTGAAGGCCCGGAGCCGGTAGCCGTCCCGGATCAGCCGCTCGGGGAGGAAGGCGCCGTCCTCGTGGCCGTCCTTCAGCCGCACGTCCAGGGCCCCGGTCTTCGGGTCCTGGCGGACGCCCTCGACCTCCGGGTAGCCGCGGATCGTCCGGGCCGCCTCCTCGTTCCGGTCGCCGACCGAGACGGTGAACGCGGCGTTCCCCCGGACCTTGCGGATGGCCTCGTCGACCGTCCCGTTGAAGATCAGCTTGCCCCGCTCGATGATCCCGATCTTGTTGCAGATGTCGGCCAGCTCCGGGAGGATGTGGCTGGACACCATGATCGTCTTGTTCATCCCCCGCAGCCGCTTGATGAGTTCCCGCATGTCGATCCGGGCCCGGGGGTCGAGCCCGCTGGCCGGCTCGTCCAGGAGCAGCACCTGCGGGTCGTGCAGCAGCACCCGAGCCAGCCCGAGCCGCTGGGTCATGCCCCGGCTGAGGCTCGTCACCAGGGCGTCCCGCTTGAACCCGAGGTCGACCTGGTCGAGCACCTGGTCGACCTTCTTCCGCCGGTCCGGCCCCTGGATGCGGTACGCCGCGGCGAAGAACTCCAGGTACTCCGTCACCTTCATGTCGTCGTACACGCCGAAGGCGTCGGGCATGTACCCGATGGCCCGGCGGATGTCCTTGGCCCCGGCCGGGCTGTAGATCGAGTGGCCGCAGACCGTCGCCTCCCCCCAGCTCGGCTGGAGGAGGGTGGCGAGGATGCGCATGGCGGTCGTCTTACCGGCCCCGTTCGGGCCGATGAACCCGTACACGTCCCCCTGCTGGAGGGAGATGGTGAGCCGGTCCAGGGCGAACAGCTCGCCGTACTTCTTGGTCAGGTCGGTCGTCTCGATCATGGGACTCTCTTCGGCGTACCTCGTTGGTGAGCGTCGGGGGGGGGGGGGGGCGGGCGGCTTTGGGGGGGGGGGGGGGGGGGGGCGCGGC
>JAIEQO010000205.1 GCA_019747655.1 Gemmataceae bacterium
TTTTCATCCGCGATTCGGAGGACGAACCCATGTTGAACGCATTCGGCGGGCGGGGGCATTCCGCCCTCCCGCCCAACCGCAAGAGCATGGCCGACGTGTTGAACACGATCGGCGTACTCGCCATCGTGCTGGTCGGCGGGTACTACCTGTTGACGTTCCTCGGCAAGGTCGGCGGCCCGGCGAAGCCGACCGCCCCGCCGGCGTCGGTCGAGCCGTGGGACGTGCCGGCATCGCGGGATAACGGTGCGGCGAAGGCCGGCCCGACTGCCTCGCCGGACGTGCGGCTGGCGTCCGACCGCGGGGTCGAACAGCAGGCGCTGGCGTTCGCCAAGACGCGGCAGGGGTTGGCCGTCGCGCGGGCGGACGACGTGACCCGGCTGGCCGACGAGTGCCTGTCCGAGATCGCGGCGTTCGACGCGACGGTGCAGCCGCTGCTGGCCAACGACGACGGCAAGAAGGTGGCCGGCGACCCGGTCCAACTGGCCCGGTTCCGGGCGGTGATCGAGAAGGACCGGGCGGGCAAGGACGTGGCCGACCGGGTGCGGCGGGCGGCGAGTGACCTTGCCGCCCCGGTCCGGGCATCGCAGGCGAACGCCAAGGACGCCTCGAACCCGAGCGACCTGGTGACCGCCGAACTCGACCGCCTGGCGACGCAACTGGCCGGGCTGAAGCGGCTCTGGGAGCAGGACCGGCGGACGGTCGAGGCCGTCGTCGCCGACGCCAAGCGGGGCGGCCACCCGGCCGCGACGCGGACGCTCGACCAGGCGGTGCGGGCCGACGCCGAGGCGGAGGCGCTCGCCCTGGCGACGGCGACCGAGAAGGAGCGGGCGCGGGTGCGGGCGGAGTTGAAGGAGAGGCAGGTCAAGGAGGCCGGCGAACTCGAACGCAGGGTCGAGGAGGCGAAGCTGGAAAAGCTCCGTGCGACCCGGCTGGCCGAGGCCGGCCGCATCCAGACCGACGCCGACATCACGAGGGAGAAGGGCAAGGACGCGGCCGCGGTGGAGAAGGCCAAGCTGGAGAAGGAGCGGCTGCTCAAGAAGGCACAGACGAACGAAGTGAAGCAGGCCCTCGCCCCCTTCCTGACCGCGGGCTACCACCAGCCGGCCCGTCAAAGTGGCGGCGCGGTCTTTATGGTGCGGGCGGTGAAGAAGGAGCCGCTCTCGCTGTCGAAACTCCAGGCGATCGGGGGCCTGGAGCAGACCATCACGGGCTTGCAGGAACTCGCCGGCGTCGCGTGTAGTAAGGACGACGACGTCCGCCCGCGGTGGGGGTGCGGCGGCTACGCCCCGTGGTGGACAACCGGCCAACAGGAGGTGGTCCAGAAGGCCCAAGACCTGCTGATCGAACTCGGCCCGGTGCTTGTCGAGGAAGGGTTGCTCGCCAAGTAGCCGACCCGCCCGAGAATCGCCCCAACGTCGACCCCGCCGTCCGGCGGGGTCGCGTTATTCTGGGAGGTGTCGGGGCCGTTCTCACGAGCGACCGGAACCAACCTGACTACACACCCGCGGGCCGAACGAGAATCGAGGTGCGTCCGACCCCGCGACCGCTTTCCAATTTCCCCCCACCCGGAAATTTCAAAAAACAACCGGTGGCTGAGGTTTTACACCCTCTGATCCTTCCCGCCGCCTGGAAGTGTAACCCAAGGCGACAGACGCGAGCGCACCCCGAACTGGAACGTGTTTCTCGGCAACCTGGGTGGCAAGGACGAGTCCGTGGACTTCGTTCGTGCTCATTGCGTCGCAAGAGACCCCGGGCGGGTCTCTTGTTTTTCTCGTGGTGGTGCCTTCGCGTGGTTGCGGCTTGAGCGGTCCGTGGACCGTTGAAGTTGCGTTCGGTAGGACGCCGGATTTGGAAACCACCCGGCTGCAAGCCGGTTTAGAAGGAGACAGTGCGATGGCACAGAAAGTAGACAAGGACGGGTATTGCTGCAAGGTGACGCACCACGAGAACGGGAGATCGACGCACCGGCGGATCAACTCGATGGTCGTCCAGTCGGCGGACGGTCGGGTTCACCTCCTGACGAAGGAGAAACTGCCGGACGCGATCAACCTGTACACGGGGGATGTCCACAGCGGTGAGCACACGGCCGAGGTGCTCTTGAACCCGAAACCCCCGCTCCGGCTGAGGGACATCCCCCGCGGATGGCCCGAAGGCCGGGATCTGCTCCACGTGGTGATCGGCTTCTTGCTGCTCTGCGGCATCGAGGTGCTGATCGACGCGATGAGGAACCTCCTCAGCGCGGCCCGCATGTAACAGACCCCAAAACGACAGGTGGAACCGGAACGGCTCCGGTTCCGCCTGTCTCTTCTTTTGACACACCCGACGCCCGCCGGCAACCGTCCCCGCCCATCGTCCCCTACCCGTGCAGTCTGGGCATCCCCACCGGGAAGCTAACCGAAACGCGGCCGTCAGGCCGCGTCGGCATTTTTCCCCCACGGTTGGGTCAAGGTCGAGGCCGAGCGGACTCTTGTGAGGGTGAGTTCAGCATCGTTTCCGTGTGTGCGGTCTCCAAAGGATGTGACCCGGCCCGCCCCTCGCGGTCGCCGGGGCCGGGTGGTCGGTTAGTATTCGCTCGGCAAGAGGATCGCGGTGCTGCTGCGGTCGGCCTCGGTGATGATCCAGAACTTCACCCCCTCGGCCGTGTGGTAGACCGAGAGCAGGCGAAAACCCTCCTTCAAGGCCAGATCATTTTCGGCCTGGTCCTCGGGACCGGTGTCGCCCCAATCGCCGCGGGCGTGCCGGGCGAGGGCGTCACGGCGGTCCTCGTCCGCGAGTTCGGATAGCGCCCCCGGCGTGGCCACCACCCGCCCGAGCGGGAACAGTGGCGACGGTTTCGGGGCCGGCGTTGTCTCGTCATCGATCCACGAGCGGGCGATTTCACACCAATCGACCTCGCCGAGGGCGGCGTTCATCAGGTCGGCAGCCAAGTTCGCTTTTTCGATGGCGCATGACTCGTGGATCGATTCCTTGAGTTCCTCAGCGAGCCGCGCCAGCGCCGAGCGGTCGGCGTCCTCGTCCGTGCATTCGGCGATGAGTTCGCGGGTGCGATCCGTCCAGTAGTGGTAGCTCCCCTCCTCGTTGGAGAGCCACAGGTTGACGGCCCAGGTTTCGTAGTTCGACCAGCCGTTGTAGGTGGGTTTTTCGTCGTGGTTCATGTGCCTCCGTGTGTCGTGGTCCCGAGCGTCGGCCCAGGACCGGGTTAGTGACCCCTGCCCCCAGACATCGTTTCGGGAGGAGGGGCGGTTCATGAGTCCCAACGGGCGAACCGCCCCTCCGCACGAAACGAGTCGTCGTCGAGGACTGCCGGAGCCGCCCGGAGGCCGGCGGGGTCGGGGCGGGCGGAGCGGAGACGGGTCAAGGTGGAAAGGGAGCGGAGCGACCGGACCTTGGGGCGACGGAGCGGAGCGAACAGGTGGGGCCGGAGGGCGGTGGAGGCGGGCCGAGTCCATCAGTGGGCCGGGCGCGAGCCTGGCGGGGGCGGGGTGGAATCTCCCCGCGGGGCGGGGAAAACACGGCGACCTCCGGGCGGGTCGGCCGGAGGCGGGTGACGCCGACCCGCAGGGTTGGCGTGGGGGCGGG
>JAIEQO010000153.1 GCA_019747655.1 Gemmataceae bacterium
ATCGCCCCTCCGGGTGTACGTCGTCGACGGGGCCGACCCGCTCGGGCTGGGCGGGGCCCGGGGGCTGGCCGACCGGCTCCGGGCCGACGGGTTCGGGGACACCCGGCACGTCCGGTGGGTCCGGGCCCGGGGGGTCGAGCGGGAGATCCGGGCCGCCCACGCGGCCGACCCGTCGGCCCGGTTCGCCCTGGTCGGGTACAGCGCCGGGACGTTCGCCGTCCGGGTGACGGCCAACCGGCTGATCCGGGACGGGGTCCCGGTGGCGGTCGTCGGGTACGTCGGCGGGGACTACCTGTCCGACTCCCCGGCCACCCGGGTGGCCGGGGCCGGGCGGGTGGTGAACGTGACCGGGGACGGCCACCTGCTGACCGGCCGGAACCTGTTCTTCAACGGGACGGACATTTCCGGGGCCCGGAACCTGCGGCTGGCCGGGACCGATCACTTCTCCCTGCTCCGCCACCCGGACACGGTCGCCGCCCTCGAGGCCGAGCTGCACGCCGCCGCGGGGGAGTAGCGGGAGGACCCACCACTAATCTGCCCCCCCCCGCGGGGAGCGGGTTAGGGGTGGGGGTTTCGGCGGTACAATGCCGGCATGGATCAGGAAGCCGCGATCCTGGCGGCGGTGGCCGCGAACCCGTCCGACGACCTCCCCCGGCTGGCCTACGCCGACTGGCTCGACGACCACGCCGCCGACCGGCCGGACCCCGAGGCCGCCCGGGTCCGGGCCGAGTTCATCCGGGTCCAGTGCGAGATCAAGCGGCACGAACACCTGTCGTCGCCGGAACTCCAGCGGTACGCCGACCTGTACCGCCGGCAGGACGCCCTGCTGACGAACCACCACCGGGACCTGCTCGGCCCGCTCGGGGATGACCTCGGCCCGCACGCCGCCGCCTTCAGCCGGGGGTTCGTCACCGAGCTACGGCTCGATGTGGACGAGTTCGTCCGGCACGCCGACCACATCGCCGCCCTCGCGCCGATCCCGGAGGTGATGGTTTCGGGCGTCGCGGCCGGGCTCGACGCGCTGTCCGACGTGTCCCACCACGTCGCCCGGATCACGACCGCCCGCGCCCAGTCCCGGCAGCGGGCCGAGCCGGTGGCGCTCACGCCGGCGGACGTGTGGAGCGTGTTCGTCGAGTGCTGGCCGTGGGACCGGCTGCGGGAGTTGGACCTGGAAGGCTGCCGGATCGGGGACGACGGGGTGAACCACCTGATCGCGGTCGAGGATGCGAACCTGCCGGTTCTGAAGGACCTCGACCTATCCGGGAACGGCATCACGGACGAGGGCGGTCGGTCGGTCGTGGGGTCGTGGTTGTGGACCCGCCTCGACAGGTTGGTCCTCGGCGGGAACCCGCTGACCGACGGGGCGGCGGCCGTGCTGGCGGACGCGGCCGAGGGGTGTGGGCTGTCACACCTGAACCTCCGGTTCAGCTACGCGATGAGCAACCAGGCCTACAACCACCTCGTCCGGGTGTACGGCGACGTCGGCCGGACCAAGCTGGACATCTTCTGACGGCCGGCGTCGGTCTCACGTTCTTTCTTCTTGTCGAGTTGTTCTGGTTTTGACGTGGGGTGTACACCCCGCCGGAAACAGCAGCCGCGCCCCTCGGCCGGCCGGTACAACAATCCGGGTGATGTCCCCCCCGCCCCGGTCGCCCCGATGAGTTCCGCCGCCGACCCGACGGCCACCTTCCTGGCCGCCATCCGGTCCACCGGGCTCCTGACCCCGGACCAGTTCCGGGAGCTGGTCGGGTGGGCCGGGCGGGAACGGGCCGACGTCGGCGGGGTGGCCAAGGAGGTGTTCGCCCGGGGGTGGCTGACCCCGTACCAGATCAAGCAGACGTACCGGGGCGGGGGCCGGGACCTGACCGTCGGCCGGTACGTCCTCCTGGAGCTGCTGGGCGAGGGCGGGATGGGGCGGGTGTTCCGGGCCGACGACACCCGGCTGGGCCGGACGGTGGCCCTGAAGATCATCCGCCCGGAGCGGCTGTCCAACCCGGCCGCGATGGCCCGGTTCGACGCCGAGATGAAGGCCCTGGGGAAGCTCGACCACCCGAACGTGGTCCGGGCGTTCGACGCCGGGCAGGCCGGGGACGCCCACTTCGTGGTGATGGAGTACATCGACGGGGCCGACCTGACCAAGTTGGTCCGGGACCGCGGCCCGCTGCCGGTGGCCGAGGCGTGCGAGTACGTCCGGCAGGGGGCCCTGGGGCTCCAGCACGCCCACGACAACGGCCTCGTCCACCGGGACGTGAAGCCGAGTAACCTGATCGCCACGGCCGACGGGAAGACGGTCAAACTGGTCGACCTGGGGCTGGCCCGGCTGAACGACGACGGGGCCGACAGCCGGGTGACCCGGGAGGGGTACGTCCTCGGGACGCCCGACTTCCTGGCCCCGGAGCAGGCCCGGGACCCGGGCGGGGTGGACGGCCGGGCCGACGTGTACGCCCTCGGGGCGACCCTGTTCTACCTGCTCACCGGCAAGGTCCCCTACGACGCCGAGACGGCCGCCGACAAGCTGGTCCGGCACCTGACCGCCCCGCCGCCGAGTTTACTCGCCGACCGGCCGGACGCCCCGCCGGGGGTCGAGCGGGTGATCCACTGGTGCCTGGCCAAGCGGGCCGCCGACCGCCCGCAGACCCCGGCCGAGCTGGCCGCCGCCCTCCAGCCGTTCACCGGCGGGGCTGACCCGGTGGCGTACTACGCCCCGCCGGCCGCCGCCCCGACCGACGAACTGGCCGCCCTCGGGACGGAGGCCGACGGGCCGGGGATCGTGGCCCCGGTGGTCCGCCGCCGCCCGGTAAAGAGGGGGTTCCCGACCGGGTGGGTCGCCGCCGGGACCGGGCTGGTCCTGCTGGCCGGGGCGGTGGCTGCCATCCTGGCGTACCGACCCGCCCCCGAGCCCAAGCCGGACCCGGACCGGCCGGTCGAGGGGTTTGCCAACTCGGCCGGGATGAAGCTGGTCCGGGTCAACGGCGGGAAGTTCCGGATGGGATCGCCGAAGGCCGAGCCGGGCCGCCGGACCGACGAGGGGCCGGCCCGGGAGGTGTTGGTCGATGGGCCGTTCCTGATGGGGGCGACCGAGGTGACGCACGCCCAGTACGCCCGGGTGACGGGGGCGGCCCCGCCCGGGTCGGCGGTGGTCAAGCGGGCGGCGTCGGCGGCCGACTTCCCCGTGGAGATGGTCTCCTACGACGACGCGGTCGCGTTCTGCCGCCGGCTGACCGAGAAGGAGGGGGAGCTGCCGACGGCCCGCCCGGGGTGGGCCTACCGGCTGCCGACCGAGGCCGAGTGGGAGTACGCCTGCCGGGCCGGGACGACCGGCCCGTTCTGGACCGGCCGGACGCTGGCCAACCGCCGGCAGGCCCTGTACACCCCGGCCGGGGAGGGCCCGGGGTCGGTGCTGGAAGTGGGCGAGCCGGACGGCCCGGTCGAGGGCATCCCGGGGAAGGTCGGGGCGTTCCCGCCGAACCCGTGGGGGTTGCTGGACACCCACGGGAACGTGGCCGAGTGGTGCCAGGACTGGTACGCCCCGTACCCGGCCGACGGGCCCGCGGACGCCCCGCCGGCCGGGGCCGAGCGGGTG
>JAIEQO010000852.1 GCA_019747655.1 Gemmataceae bacterium
GCGTCGATGACGTAGTGCGGCCCGCCCCCGGCCCACCGCGGCCGCCGCATGTGGTACTCGACGTGCCAGCCGTCGTCGTGCAGGGCGACCTCGAGCGTCAGCACGTTCAGGCTGTTGCCGTACACCGGCACGGCGTCGGCCTCGGCGATGGCAATGGCCTGCTGGCGATCCACCGCCGGGGCCGTCACGGTCGCGGACATCTCGTAACCTCCCTAGATCGGATACCCCGGCGGACCGGTCAGCCCGCCGACGCGGCGGTCCGGCCCGACCACGAACACGCCCGCCTCCGTCCCCACGAACCACGGCACCCCCGATCCGTCTGCCTCCTCGTAGTCGTCCGAACTCGGCGATGGGTCGTGCCCGAGAGCGGATGGGAAGGCGTGGGTGTGGTAGGTGGCCACCAAGTACGACCCGGGCACGGTCGGCGGGCTGTCCAAGTTCAGGTACAGCATCCCGCCGGGCCGCGCCCGCCGCACCACCACGTCACCCGTGTCACCCGTCGCCGGGTCGCAATAGATGTAACCACCCTCCTCGTGTCGGAACTGCGGGTCGTCGATGAGCGAGTTGGCCCACGCAGCGGCGAACGCCGCCTGCACGACCGGGTTCGCTTCCAGTTCGGCGGCCGATGGGGCGTCCATTTCCCTTCACCCGAACAGGGTGCCGTTCCCGTCGGCCGCCTCCCGCTTCGGAACCTTCCCGTCCACCTCGTCCCAGTTCACCAGCTCGATCGCCCCCGGGACCACCCGGGCGAACTTCGTCCGCACCCCCGGCTTCTCCCCCTTCCCGCCCCGGTTCTGGCTTTTGATCGCCCCCGGGCCGAACTCCTGGGTCTTGCCGCCCTCCGTCTCCATCACCAGCTTGTCGAACCGGCCGCCGACCAGCACCCCGCCCAGGCACTCGTCGCCGTCGTCCAGTTTGATCCCGATCACCCCCTTCCCGGCCCCGGCCAGGACGGCCACCTGGCCGACCGGGAAGTGGATCAGGTGCCCGCCGCGGGAGGCCAGCATCACCCCCGTCTCGTCCCGGACCAACTTGGCCGTCACCACCTTGTCGCCAGCTTCGAGCTTGGCATACCGCCGGCCGGACTTTGTCGACTCGGTCCGGAAGTTCGCCAGCGGGGTCCGCAGGACGTACCCCGAACCCGCGGCCACCAGCACATACGGCCCGCCGGGCACGTCGCCCTTACCAGGCTGGTCGGCCGGGGTGAACCGTGGGTCGGTGGTGACCGCCCCGACCACCTTCACCTGGTCGGCCAGCTTGAAGAACTTGGTGATCGGCTCGCCGTACCCGGCCGTGGCCGGGACCTCGTTCATCCGCATCGTGTACGCCGTCCCGTCGTCAGCGAAAAAGACGACGTGGTCGAGGGTGCTGCCGGGGACCACGGCCACCACCTCGTCGCCCTCGCGGACCCGGGTGGACTCGACCGATTGCAACCGCCCGACCCGCTTGACCCACCCGTCCCGGGTGAGGACGACGTTCGTGTTCTCCCGGACGATGTAGGCTTCTTCGTCGAACTCCAGTACGTCCTCGTCCGAGGCCATCCGGGTCTTGCGGCGTTCGGCGAACTGGGCGACCAACTTGTCCAGCTCGTCCCGGACGACGCCCCAAAGCTTCTTCTTGCTCCCCAGGAGGGCCTCGATCCGGGCCGCCTCCTGCTTCTTGTCCCGCAGTTCGTCCCGAATCTTCTGGATTTCCATCTGGGCCAGCTTGTAGAGCTGGGCGTCCAGGATCGCCCCGACCTGCTCGTCGTCGAGCTTGAACTCGGCCTTCAGCTTCTGGGCCGCGTCCGCCTTCCCGTCGCTCTCCCGGATGATCTTGATGGCCCGGTCCAGGGCGTTGAAGACGACCGCGAACCCCTCCAGGATGTGAATCCGCCGGCGGAGTTGCCGCAACTGGTACTCGAACCGCCGGCGGACGGTGGCCAGCCGGAAGTCCAGGAAGTAGCGGAGGAAGTCCTTGAGGGAGAGCCCGTCCCGGGGCACCATCGTCGTCCCGTCGTCGGCCGGGACGAGGGCCGTCATGTTGTAGGCGAAGTTCTTCTGGAGGTCCGTGTGCTTGTACAGGTAGGCCATCACCAGCGGGGCGTCGGTCCCCGGCTTGGTCTCCAGCACGATCCGCATCCCGTCCTTGTCGTTCGACTCGTTCGCCTGCCCGAGCACCTGCGGCAGCTTCCGGTCCTCGATGATCCCGCCGATCGTCTTTTCGAGTTCCCCCTTGTCCACCCCGTAGGGGATGGAGGTGATGACGATCTGGGTCCGCCCCCGGCCGAGGTCCTCCTCCTTCCACTCGGCCTGGACCTTGATCGACCCGGTCCCCTCCTCGTAGATGCGGCGGAGGGTAGCGCGGTCGCTGACGATCTTCCCGCCGAGCGGAAAGTCCGGCCCCTTTACCTTCTCCATGAGCTGCGCGACGGTGGCGTCCGGGCTGTCGATCAGGAGGATGCAGGCCCGGAGCACTTCGGACAGGTTGTGCGGCGGGATGTTCGTGGCCATCCCGACGGCGATGCCCGAGGTGCCGTTGACCAGGAGGTTCGGGAACTGGGCCGGCAGGACGACCGGCTCCCGGCGGTTGCCGGCGTAGTTGTCCCGGAAGTCGACCGTCTCCTGGTCGAGTTCGCCGAGCAGGGCCTCGGCCGCCTTGGTCAGCTTGGCCTCGGTGTACCGGTAGGCGGCCGGCGGGTCGCCGTCGACCGACCCGAAGTTGCCCTCCCCGTGGACCAGCGGGACCCGCATCACCCAGTCCTGGCTGAGCCGGACCATCGCGTCGTAGATGGCCCCGTCCCCGTGCGGGTGGTACCGGCCCATCACGTCCCCGACGATCTGGGCCGACTTGACGGCCTTCCGGTCGAACGTCAGGTTCCCGTCGTGGTACATGGTGAACAGGATGCGCCGCTGGACCGGCTTGAGGCCGTCCCGGATGTCCGGCAGGGCCCGGCCGGTGACCACCGACATGGCGTACCGGATGAACCGGGTCCGGGCCTCGCCGGCGATCGACACCGTCTGGATCGTTCCCGCCATCACGCGCCTCGCCGGTCGGTGGGCTGCCCCGTCGTCCCATTATGGCACGGGGTTCAACCCCGTCGCCTGGTTTTATCTGAACGCTTGAGCAGTTTAGTATACCGACCCGGCGGGGAATCAGAAGGTCGGTAGAGGGGTCCGGAAAACGCCCGCAACCCCCGCCGGGCGGGGGTTGCGGGAGGTGCCGAACCTTCTCCGGCCGTTACTGCGGCGGCGGGTACGCCTTCAGCACCCGCTCCAGGTCGGCCTCGTAGGCCGGGGAGGCGTCCTCGAACCCCTTCAGGTTCCAGATGAACAGGAACGCCTTGCCCTGGGGGTTGCTGTTCGCCTTGACCAGACCGGTGCGGACCTTGTCCAGGACAACCGGGTCGACCCCGCCCCGGCGGTAGACGACCGCGGCGGGCGGGAACGCCTCGCTCTGGGCCAGCACCCGCAACAGCTTGGCCGGGCCGGGCTTGTTGTCTCGATACGCGGTCAGGGCGGCGGCGTCCACCAGGGCGGCCGGGGCGGTCCCGGCGGCCACCGCCCCGAGCACCTCGTCGCCCCCGGCGTCCGGCCGCAGGGCCGGCCGG
>JAIEQO010000231.1 GCA_019747655.1 Gemmataceae bacterium
ACGCCCGCGGGGCCGCGGCCGGCGGCGACGGCCGGGTGGTGGCGACGCCGCTCGGCCAGTCGGCCGTCGTCGTCCACGGCGACCGCCCCGACCGCCGGCTCGTGCTCGGCCCGCAGTACGACCTGCGGTACGCCGCCGTCAGCCCGGACGGCCGGCGGGTGGTGACGGGCAGCCACTTTTCGGACGGGCAGTCCCAGAGCGTCCGGGTGTGGGACGGCGAGACCGGCCGGCCGGTCCGCACGCTCCCGCTCGACGGCGCGACGCAGGCCGTGTTCAGCCCGGACCGCCGGTGGCTGGTGACCAGCACCGCCGGGGTCGGGTCGCGGCTGTGGGAGGTCGGGACGTGGCGGGAGGTGCGGCGGTTCGCCCAGGCCCTCGCGGCGTTCAGCCCGGACGGCCGGCTGATGGCCGTCGGCGACGCCCTCGGGGTGGTCCGGCTGGTCGAGCCGGAGACCGGCCGGGAGGTCGCCCGGCTGACCGGCCCCGACCCGGTGTGGTACAACCCGGCGGGCTTCACCCCGGACGGGACGCGGCTGCTGGCCGTCGGGGGCGGCAACACCGTCGGCGTCTGGGACCCGCGGGCGATCCGCGGGCAGTTGAAGGAGCTGGGGCTGGACTGGGAGTGGCCGGAGTTCCCGCCGGCCGACCCGCCCGCCGCGGCCGGCCCGCCCCGGCGGGTGGAGGTCGTGGCCGGGGTCCCGGCGTCGGCCGAGGAGAAGGCCCGGCAGGACATCGCCCGGTTCGCCCGGCACCACGCGGCCAACCCGGGCTCGCCGGCGGCGTGCGACACCCTGGCCTGGGCCTACCTGACCGCCCCCGACCGGCTGCGGGACGTGACGGCGGCGGTGCCGCTGGCCGAGAAGGCGGACCGGCTCGAGCCAGGGAGCGCGATCTACCGGAACACCCTCGGGCTGGCCTACTACCGGACCGGCCGGTACGCGGACGCGGTCCGGACCCTGCGGCCGAACCTGGGCGGGCAGGGGGACGAGGCCCTGGCCCACGACCTGTACGTCCTGGCCATGAGCCACCACCGGCTGGGTGAGCCGGCCCGCGCACGGGACTACTACGACTGGGCGGTCCGGTGGGCGAACGCCCAGCGGGACCTGCCCGACGGGTACGCCGAGGAGCTGGCCGCGTTCCGGGCCGAGGCCGCGGAGCTGCTGGTGACTGCGGTCGGGGGCGGGGTCGAGGTGGCCCCGCCCCCGCGGGAGAAGAAGTGGCCGAAGTCTGCCCGCCCCGGTGACGGGCCGGCGCGATGAAGGCGGCCGGTGGGGTCCTTACCGCCAAGCAAGCCCCCCACCGGCCGGGCACCGCCCCGGCGCACGGTCTGCGCGCCGAGGGGCCGTCGTTTCTTGTTCGCAGACCGGCCGTCGCCCAGAGGAGTCTCCCCGATGCGACTGTCACACTGGCTCCGGCCCGCCCGCCCCGGCCCCACCCGGCCGGCCCGGCTGCGGGTCGAGCCGCTCGAGGACCGGGCCGTCCCCGCCGCCTACACGGCGTCCACCCTGGCCGACGACGGCCCCGGGTCACTCCTCGACCGTCAGGTTCGCCAACGGGGACGTGATCGGGGCCGTCTCGGCGACCCCGTCCCCCTCCTTCCGCTCGTAAGTGATCAGCACCCACAGGACCCATTCGCCGGCCTCGGTCGGGACCCGGACGGGGACGACCGCCTTCGTCTTCGGGTCGATCGCCCCGAACTTGCCGTTCTGGAGCCGGACCTCGTCGAAGTTCCGCATACCCCCCCCCTGGGTCTTCGACATGTACTGGACGACGGCCGACTCGGCCGTCCACCCCTTCGGCTCCGCGTACTCGCCGAGGACCATCACCCCGGCCTTCTCGTCCTTCGCCGCCCGGACCGTCTTCGGGTACTTCTCGGCCCACGTCACCTTCCCGGTCCAGTCGATCCCGCCGGGCGGGGGTTGGGGCGGGATCGGGGCGGGTTGCCCGGCGGGGGCTTGGCCGCCCCCGCCGGCGGCCGGGTCGGCCGCCGAGCACCCGGCGAGGGCGGCGGCGAAGAGCAGGCCGGCGGCCGTTCCGGCCGCCCGGGGCGTCGTGCGTGTGGTCATGGTCGGCTCCGCGGGGCGCGGGGGGGGGGGGTTATTCAGTCGAGGGGGGCGACCTCGCCGCCGTCCGGGGTGACGGCCGCCCAGAACACGGTCTCGGCAACGCCCGGGCGGACCGTCCGGACGCTGCCGTCGGCCAGGGCCGCCAGCAGCCCGCCCTCGTGCGGGGTCTGGGGGATCAGCGGGTCGCACTCGTCCGGGCCCGGTGGACGGGGGTCGTACAAGTGGATCGGTGCCCACACCTTCGGCCGGACCTGGAACGTCCGCCCGGGGGTGCTCGCCCGGCTCTCCGGCGGGCTCCCGGCCGTGACCGGGATCACGTCCCGGAGCCCGGTCGGGTAAAGCTGGCCGGGCGGCGACCGCCCGCGGTCGGCGAACGACGGCCGGCGGACCGTCCTCGCCCAAACCACGCCCCACTCGTAATAGAAGGCGGTGTCGCCGCAGCGGGCGTAGTGCTCGGCGAAGGCGATCGTGTTCGATGTCCCGTCCGGCAGAGAGGCCGGGAAGACGACCGGGCGGCCGAAGAGTTGGGCGTTGGCCGGGTAGCTGCTGTAGTTTCGTGGGCCCGGGCTGCGGTGGGTGACCAGGGACGGGTCGGCCGGGCTGACGTACACCCGGATCGGGATGTCGTTGGTCGAGAACTCGTCCCGGTCGAACCACTGCCGCCAGATGGCCTCGCCCCCGTCGAGGTGGCGGATCATCCGGAAGTAGAAGTTCTCCTCCAGCGAGGGGAGTTGGCCGTCCTGGGCCGCCCAGTTGTGGGTGGTCAGAACCAACTGCTTGAGGTTGTTCTGGCTCTGCATCCGCACGGCCGCCGCCCGGACCTTCTGGACGGCCGGCAGCATCAGCCCGACCAGGACCGCCAGGATCAGCACGACGACCAGCAATTCCAGCAACGAGAATCCGGCCCGCCGAGCGTTCATGATCGCACCCGTGTCGGCTGGGGGCGAGCGGGACTCGACCGAGCGGCTCGATCAGATCTTGCCGACCACGGGCGGGCTGTACACGGCAGGCTGGGCCTTGCCCATCTTGTCCACGTACACGGCCCCGACGAGGACGGTGTAGTTCCCGGGCGCAAGGGGGAACGTGGCCGGGAAGATGCCCCCCCCCGCCCCCTTGACGCCGATGACCCCGTTGGCTTCGTCTAGCGGCTGCTGCTGGGCGAACCCGCCGGCGTTGTTGAGGACGGTCAGGCCGGCCCCCGCGAACGTGAAGCCCGGGTTGGCTTTGTGGTTGGCGTAGACCGTGACCGACCCTTGCGGGTTCGGGGGGACCGGCGGGGTGAAGACGGGGTAGGCGACCGCTTTCCCGTTCGGGTCCTTCGTGGCCCAGGTGACCGTTCCCGGGACCGGGACCTGGGCCTGCGCCCACTGGCAGTAGCCCGCGATCAGACCGACCATCGCCAGCACCACACACAGCTTTCGCGCCAACATCGCGTAAGCCCCCGGCATGAGGTGTCGGTGCACCAGGGGTCCGGTGCACCAGGGGTCCGGTGCACCAGGGGTCCGGTGCACCAGGGGTCCGGTGCACCAGGG
>JAIEQO010000834.1 GCA_019747655.1 Gemmataceae bacterium
GGGGCGGGCTCGGCGGGCTCGGCGGGCTGACCGGGGGCGGGGTGCTGGCCCCCAGCCTGGCCGTCAACCCGGCCGCCAACCTCACCCTCGGGATCGCCCCGGCCGGGTTCTTCGGGGCCCTGCGGGCCCTGCGGTCCGAGGGGCTGGCCAAGCTCCTGGCCGAGCCCCGGGTGGTGACCCAGACCGGCCGGCCGGCGTTCTTCCTGGCCGGCGGCCGGCAGGCCACCCTCAGCCCGGCCAGCGGGATCAACGGCCCGGGCGTCCAGTACGAGCAGGTCGGGACCCAGCTCGAGGTCCTGCCGATCGTGTACGGGAACAACCAGATCTGGCTGGAGATCAACCCCCAGTTCCGGGCGGTCAACCAGGGGCTGGGGATCGTCACCAGCTTCGGCACCGTCCCCGGGTTCACCGAGCAGCAGGCCCGGTGCGCGGTGATGCTGGAGAGCGGCCAGACGTTCGCCATCGGCGGGCTGATCCAGACCAGCGTCCAGGCGTCGTCGACCCGGGTCCCGGTCCTCGGCGACCTGCCGTTCGTCGGGACCGCGTTCAGCCGGGTCGACTACGACGAGCGGGAGAGCGAGCTGGTGATCCTGGTGACGCCGCGGCTGGTGGCCCCGATGGACTGCCACCAGGTGCCGAAGCGGCTGCCCGGCCGGGAGACCCGCTCGCCGGACGATTATGAACTATTCTTGGAGGGCCTGCTGGAGGCCCCCCGCGGGCCCCGGCGGGTGTGGAACGGGCGGTGCTACAACGCCGCCTACAAGAACGACCCGTCGGTGACGGGGGCCGGCCCGGCCTGGACCCCGCCCGACACCCCGGCGGCCCTGCCGGCCCCGACCCCGGCCGTGCCGCCGGCCGGCCCGCCGGCCCCGCCGCCGGGCAACTGACCTGACGACCTCCGCGCCCCCTGGTGGCCGCTATGCAACGTGTGGCGATCGTTGACCCGACCGAGTCCACACGCGAGTCGTTGCGGACGCTGCTCCTGGGGGTCGATTTCGTCTGGCTCGAGGCCGAGTGCGCCCGGTACGAGTACTTCCCGGACGTCGTCCAGACGTCCGGGCCGGACCTGGCGATCGTCACCCTGGACGGCGACCGGGCGAAGGCCCTGGCGATGATCGGGCAGCTCTCGGCCGCCCACCCGAAGATGCCGATCCTGACCATCAGCCAGGACCACCAGGCCCTCCTCACCTCGCTCCAGCGGGGGGCCCGGTACTTCCTCACCCACCCGGTCACGCTCGAGGACATGCTGGCCGCCCTCCGCCGGGCGGTCGGGGAGTCCGGCGGGCTGGAGGCGGCCCCGGCCGGGCTGGCCCGGGCGGCCGGCGGGTGCAGCGTGATCGCCGTCCTCGGGTCCCGGGGCGGGGTCGGGACGACCACCCTGGCGGTCAACCTGGCCGCCACCCTGGCCGCCGACCCGGCCCACGCGGTCGCCCTGATCGACCTCGACCTGACCCTCGGGGACGCCGACATCGCCCTGGAGGTGTCCGGCGGGGAGACCATCTCGATCGCCGACCTGGCCCGGAACATCGAGCGGCTGGACATGAACTTCCTGCGGCGGGCGATGGCCCGGCACGAGCCGAGCCGGCTGTCCGTCCTGCGGCACCCGCTCGAGGTGGCCGAGGCCGGGATCGTCCACGAGGGGCACGTCGAGCGGGTGGTGAACCTCTTGAAGGTCAGCTACACCCACCTGGTCGTCGACCTGTCCAAGTCGCTCCTGCCGACCGACCTGATGGCCCTGCGGATGGCCGACCTGATCCTGCTGACCGCCCAGCTCGAGCTGTCCAGCCTGCGGAACGTGGTCCGGCTGGTCCACTGCCTGAACGCCGAGGACGGGCTGGGGGAGAAGGTCCGGGTGGTGGTGAACCGGCAGGGGTCGGAGGCGGGGGACGAGGGGATCAGCCCGAAGAAGGCCGAGGAGGTGATCGGCAAGCCGCTCTTCTGGCAGGTCCCGAACGACACGAAGGCGGTGGCCGGGGCCCGGGTGGCCGGCCACCCCCTGGTCACCCACGCCCCCAAGTCCCGGGCCCAGCAGAGCATCGCCGGGCTGGCCCGGATGCTGTACGGCAAGCCGGCCGCCCCGGACGCCGCCAAGGGCAGCAAGGGCGGGTGGGGATTCTTCGGGAAGAGGTAATGACCTGTCGGGTGGGACGAGCCGGCCGGCGGCCGGCGATGTCCCACGCCTCGCCCGACCGTGGGACATCGCGGCCCGAGGACGGGCCGCTCGTCCCACCCTACGACGGCAGCCCACTGACTAGACACCGAGGCGGGAACGATGTCGCGGCTCCAGATGGGCATCTCGAAGCTCAACAGCCTGAGCAACCCGGGCGGGGGGGGCACGGCCGCGTCCCGGCTGTCCGCCCCGAGCGGGCTGGCCGGGCCGTCGGGCGGCAAGAACTTCGAGGAGCTGAAGCGGCAGATCCACGCCAAGCTGGTCGAGCGGCTCGACTTCACCCGGGTCCGGGACCTCACCGGCGACGCCATGCGGCGGGACATCCGCCGGGTCATCGAGCACCTGTGCGACACCGAGAACCCGCTGCTGAACCGGATCGAGCGGGAGAAGCTGATCGAGGAGGTGCTGGACGAGACACTCGGGTTCGGCCCGCTCGAAATCCTCCTCAAGGACCCGACCGTCTCCGACATCCTGGTGAACGGCCCGCAGAAGGTGTACGTCGAGCGGCGGGGGAAGCTGGAGAAAACCGAGGTCCGGTTCCGGGACAACGACCACCTCCTCCAGATCATCGACCGGATCGTCTCGAAGGTCGGCCGGCGGGTGGACGAGACCAGCCCGATGGTCGACGCCCGGCTGCCGGACGGGAGCCGGGTGAACGCGGTCATCCCGCCGATCTCGCTGGACGGCCCGAGCCTCAGCATCCGCCGGTTCGGGGCCAACCCGCTCAAGCTCGAGGACCTGCTGAACTACAAGGCGTTCACCCCCGAGATGGCGATGCTGATGGAGGCCTGCATCAAGGCCCGCCTCAACGTCCTGATCTCCGGCGGGACCGGGTGCGGTAAGACGACGCTCCTGAACACCCTGTCCAGCTTCATCCCCGGGGACGAGCGGGTGGTGACGATCGAGGACGCCGCGGAACTCCAGCTCCAGCAGGACCACGTCGTCCGGCTCGAAACCCGCCCGCCGAACATCGAGGGGAAGGGGGCGGTGGCCTGCCGGGATTGCGTCCGGAACGCCCTGCGGATGCGGCCCGAGCGGATCATCATCGGCGAGGTCCGGGGGTCCGAGGCCCTGGACATGCTCCAGGCCATGAACACCGGCCACGGCGGGTCGCTGGCCACCCTCCACGCCAACACCCCGCGGGAGGCCCTCACCCGGCTCGAGACCATGATTATGATGGGCGGGTTCGAGCTGCCCATCAAGGCCATGCGGTCGCAGGTGAGTTCGGCCATCGACCTGATTATTCAGGCCAACCGGTTACAGGGCGGCCCGCGGAAAATCACCAGCATCACCGAGGTGATGAACATGGAGCAGGACATCATCATCATGCAGGAGGTGTTCCGGTACAAGCAGCTCGGGATCGACCAGAACGGCCGGGCCTACGGCCAGTTCGAGGCGACCGGGGTGCGGCCGACGTTCATCAACCGGCT
>JAIEQO010000470.1 GCA_019747655.1 Gemmataceae bacterium
GCCTACGACGCGGCCGACCGGCTGACGTCGAAGGCCGAGAACGGGGCCGCGACGACCTACGCCTACGACCCGGCCGGTCAGCTGACCGGGGCCGGGGCGGCGACGTTCGGGTACGACGCGGCCGGGAACCGGACCAACACCGGGTACGTGACCGGGGCCGGCAACCAGATGACCAACGACGGGGTGTGGACGTACACGTACAACGACGCCGGCCGGGTGACCCAGCGGTCGAAGGGGGCGTCGGCCGAGACCTGGGAGTACCGGTACGACCACGACGGGCGGCTGCTGACGTCGTGGAAGAGCGCGACCGCGGGCGGTGCCCCGACGGCCCAGGTGACGTACGCCTACGACGGGTGGGGCAACCGGGTCTCCCGGGCCGCCTGGGACGGCGTCAGCACCACCACCGAGCGGTACGGGCTGGACGGGTGGGACACGGCGCAACCCCCGGCCGCCGGGAACGAGAACTTCCGGGCCTGGGCCGACCTGGACGGGTCGAACGCGCTGACCAGCCGGCGGGACTTCGGCGGGGCCTTCGACGACCCGGTGGCGGTCCAGACGGCGGCCGGGGCGGTGTCGTGGTACGCGGCCGACCACCTCGGGTCGGTCCGGCTGACGACCGACGCGGCCGGCGTCCCGTCCGGGACGGCCGCCTACGACGCCTGGGGGGTGCGGACGGCCGGGACGGGGGCGGTGCTGTCGGACCGGTACGGGTACGCCGGGGCCCAGTGGGACAGCCTGACCGGGCTGACCGGGTACGGGAACGGGCGGCGGGACCGGGGGGCCGGGCCGTGGCTCCAGCCGGACCCGATCGGGTTCGGCGGGGGCGACCCGAACGTGTACCGGTACGTGTCCAACGCGCCGACGAACTTCGTCGACCCGAGCGGGATGTCCGGGGACCCGCCCCTGGCCGGGGGCAGCGGGAACGACGGGATGGGCGGCGGGGGCGGGTGGTGGGGGCCGCCGGGGGGCGGGGCGTGGGCGGCCCTGGACCGGGGGGACCGGCCGGACCTGCACGACGGCCTGCCCGACCTGCACGAGGTCGGCCGGGGCGGGGAGCGGACCCTCCTGTGGACCGGCGGCGGCGACGGGGCCCGGACGACCGAGTACCGCCCGGAGCGGGACGGCGGGGTCGGGAGCATCCCGGCCGGCCTGTTCGACTGGGTCCCGTCCCGGGACGAGGTCCTCGAGTTCGCCGGCGACGAGGCCGCCCGACTGGCCGACAAGTCGCTGCGGGGGAGCGAGTATTGGGGCATCATCTCGGCGGAGGAGAAGGCCCAGGCGATGGACGCCGCCCGCCTGTTAGCCGGGTGGACGGTCCTGGCCGTTTTCGACTACGTCGACAGGGCCCCCGAGGCGGGCCAACTGTTCCACGACGCGGGCCAACTGTTCCACGACCAGTTCTGGAAGGAGGACGACCCCAACCTGAACTCGATCGGCCCGCCGGGGTTCTGGGACGGCCTGGCCCCGGTGTACGGCCCCGGCCGGACGGCCATCAACGCGTTCCAGCAAGGGCGGTACGGGTCGGGGGTGGTCAACGGCGGCCTAGCCGTGGCCGACCTGTTCCCGGCGTACTCGCTGGTCAAGGGCGGGTTCAGGCTCGCCGGCCGGCTGTTCGGGTCCGGGGCCGCCCGGGAGGCACCTCGCCTGACCCAGGCCCAGATCGCCGCGGTGCAGCGGTACCACGCCGAGAGGGAGCTCCTGCGACAGCGGGCCCCGACCCAGGTGGCGGAGGGGGCGGCCGCCCAGGCGAACAAGGAGATGGTGGAGGCGGCCGCCGGGGCCGCGGCCAAGGCCGACGTCGCCGCCCACGTCGCGTCGGCCGTCGCCACCCCGGCCGGCGGTTCGGTCGCGCGGGGCGGCTTCCTCGGGCGGGCCCTCGATGTCATCCTCGGGCCGAAGTGCTTCGCGGCCGGGACGCCGCTGCTGACGCCCGACGGGTGGAAGCCGGTCGAGGCGTTCCGGGAGGGCGACTTGGTCCTGTCCCGGCCGGAGGGTGACCAGTTCGGGTTCCCCGGGCCGAAGCCGGTCGAGGCAGTGTTCGTCCGGGTCGGTCCGACCCGGACGCTGACCGTGTCCGGGCGGGAGATCGTAACGACCTACGAGCACCCGTTCTTCGTCCTCGGCCGGGGGTGGGTGCTTGCGGGTGAGCTGGTGAGGGGGGACGTGCTGTCGTCCCACAACGGCGAGTTCGGGGTGGTCGAGGCGGTGGCCGAGTCCCCGGGGATGACGACGCTGTACAACCTGCGGGTGGCCGACTGGCACACCTACTTCGTCGGCAAGCCCGAGTGGGGGTTCAGCCTCTGGGCGCACAACGCCAACTACGAGGTGCGAGAGGTTGACGGCGTTCTGACACTATTCGAGAAGGGGAAGAGCGAGCCGGTTCACTGGGCCAACGGTGGCGGCCCACGGACGTTCGGCTCACAGAACGAGGCCGACGAGGTCCTTGCCGGACTTAACGGCACACTCTTTAACAACGCCGCTGAACGCTACGAGTTCATGGGAACTCAGTTTCAGATCGACAAGCACGGAGTGCCTTATCCCGTACCCTCCCGAGTCACTGGGGCGGCCCTGGAGGCGAAGAGGGTAGAGTTCAACGGCATGAAGCCAGACTTCTGGAAGCGGGAGGCCCGTGAGAACCCACACAAATACACGCCTGATCAGTTGACCAAAATGCGTCAGGGCGAAGCGCCCATCGGGTCGGACGGTCTACCGATGGAAATCCACCATAAGTTGGAGCTTGGTGCGGGTGGTGAGAACGTCTACGACAACCTGGCGTTCATGACGTTTACCGACCACAGAGGTAAAGGCAACTTCAAAAAGAACCACCCGAATATTTTCAGCGACAAGTAGATGTTGGAGCTGCCTGTGAGTTTGACAAAATTTGACTCAATGCGGCGGAGCGATAATCGCATTCAGGTAGGCGACGGCGCTGACTCTGCGTTGCTCAATGAAATAGAAACAAGTTTGAACATAATACTGCCGATCAGTTACCGGCAATTTCTTACTACATATGGTTGGGCAAAGATCGCTCATAACTATATATATGGCTGTGGAGTCAACGTACCCAATTATGTCAATGTAATATATATGAATAACATTGAGCGAAATTTAGCCGAGCCTGCAATGCCCGGCCGACTTGTAGCCGTTATGAATGACGGATCGGGTAACAGCTATTGCATAGATACCGGTGGGGGTGACAAGCTTGCCATGCCCATTGTATTTTGGGATCACGAGCATCCAGACGGAGAACGGCAACAACCAAACGCTGTGGCTCAGTCTTTCGAGGAATGGCTGGGTGATCTGCTAAGCCGATCGCTTTAAAGTACGAGAACGGCGGCGGCTCTGACGGGGTGCGACCGCCCAGTACGGGGAGTCGCTCTGCGTCCGAGGTGGGAGGCCGCCCAGGCGTCGGGCTGGAAGCCGGACAGGTCGGACCCGGCCGGCCGGGTCGCCTCCGTCACCGACGCGAAGGGCAACCAGACGACGTACGGGTACGACGACGCCGGCCGGGTGGTCCGGGAGACCGACCCGCTCGGGAAGGCGGCCACCTACGCCTACGACGCCGCCGGCCGGCCGACCGGCACGACCGACCGGCTCGGCCGGCGGAAGGACTGGGC
>JAIEQO010000454.1 GCA_019747655.1 Gemmataceae bacterium
AAGTCGACGCCCTCCCGCTTGTCCGTCCCGTGGACCGAGTAGACCCGGTGGACGGCGTAGTTGGCCCGCCCCGGGAACCCCATCAGCCGCTCGCACGACCGCACCCGGGTCTCCACCGGCACCCGCCAGATCGGGTTCCAGTCGTGGACCGTCCGGACCGTCCCGAGTTCCCAGTCGCCGGTACACACCGCCCCCCGGAACACCACCATCGTGTCCGTCGGGCTGTGCTTCGGGGCGTGGATCAGGTACACCGGCTCGCCGTCGAGCGACAGGGTTTCGGACTCGTCGAAGAAGTGGACCCCGGCCGGATCCCGGACCACCCCCCGGAAGCCCGCCTGGAGGACCGGCACCGCGTCCGGGAAGGCCTGCCGCATCCGCCGCAGGGTCGGCCGGCTGAAGTGGTCCAGGTGGGCGTGCGAGCAGAGCAGGTAGCGGACCTCGACGCCCAGTTCCGCGGCCCCGGCGACCGCCAGCCGGACCGGGTCCGGGCCGCCCCAGACCGACGGCGGCAGCTCCAGGACGGCCGCCTCCCGGCCGTTGACCAGCAGCCAGCAGCCGGTCTCGACCCAGGCCACCCGGCCGAGCAGGTAGACGCCCTCGAACCACCGCTCCACGGCTCGGCCCCCCCGCGTCATGGCGTCACCCCTGCTGCGGCCCGGACCGCGGCCACGTCCACCCCGCCGGCCGCCAGCTTCCGCCCGGCCTCGTCGGCCAGGGCGGCGGCGAACGCCCGCAGGAAGCCGTCGTGGCCGGACGCCGACGCCGGCTTGGTGAACGCCAGCCCGTACTCGACCGGCTCCCACGTCTCCAGCGGGGCCAGGTTGTGCTGCACCTGGACCTCCAGGTAGTCGAGCGACCGGGCGAACCTGGCCTCGGCGGTCAGGCCGTCCTCGAACTCGTGCCACAGGGCGTATACGTCGTCACCGCTCGGCGGCGGTAGTAGCTCCCGCAGCCGGGCGATGGCCGCCCGCTCCCGCTCGGCCTTCCGGTCCTTCGCCTCCCCGGTCGAGAACCAGACCACGTCCCCGGCCTCGGCCTCGACGAGGTCATGAACGAGCACCAGCTTGAGCGTCCGGCACAGGTCGACCGGGTGTTCCAGGTGGGGGTGCAGGAGCACCGCCATCAGGGCCATCTGGTACGAGTGCTCGGCCACGCTCTCCCGCCGGCCCTCGGAGGTCCACGAGTGCCGCAGCTCGAACTTCAGCCGCTCGGCCAGCCGGAGGGCGTCGAGGATGGCCGGGATCGGGTCGGGCGTCATGCCGCGGGCTACCTCCCGTACCAGGCGACCAGCCGGGCCGCGTCGCCCCGGCCGGCCAACAGCCGCAGGGCCCACTTCTGCCGGCCCAGCCCCAGCAGCTTGTTATACCCGAAGTTGTCGTCCACCACCCGCACCGCCCGGGTCACGGCCTCGTCCCGGTCGGTGCCGCCCGCCGCCAGCACCCGGGCCAGCCACAGGACGGCCGGGAACGTCAGGGCGAGCGACACCAGCCCGTCCCAGAATGGTACGCCGAAGTTGGTCGGGCCGCAAAACTGGAGCGACTCGACCTTCTGCCGGTAGTACCGGGTCAGGAGGGCGTCGGCCTGACGGGACAGCCCGCCGGCAGGCCCCTCGGCGGCCGCGAACGTCGCCCCGTCCGGGATCAGGCTGTTGAGCTTCGGCACTTTCCCTGTGCCGCGGGCGAAGCGGACGGCCGCGGCGATCCGGCCGAGCGGCCCCCGCTGGGCCGAGCCCTTCTCGGGCCCGTGGTCCTTGCGGACGTACACGGCGAGCAACTGCCGGAACACCAGCCGCCCGGTCCGCCCCGGCGGGACGACCTCGGCGGCGTCCGGCGTCTCCTCGGCGGCCGCCCGGCCGAGGGCCTTCACCATCTCCGTGAGCCGGTTGCCGGTGACGGCCCGCTTCGGGTTCACGCCGCCGTCGAGCTGCATCCCGCGGCACAGCTCGGCCAGCTTCAGCACCACCCGCCACCGCCGTTCGAGCGGCAGCGCCGTGTCGCCGAGCAGCCCGGCCACGCCCGCCGCCAGCCGCAGGAGGTCGGCCCACGGGATCACCCGCCCCGGTTCGAGCGGGACCGGCGGGGCGTTCACCGCCGCGGGGGTGTCGGCTTCGAGGAGGGCGGCGTACTCCCGGGCCTCGGGCAGGTGGTCGGCCAGCGGCCGGCCCTGGTCCTCGGCCGCGGTCGGGCAGGCAAACCGCAGCCCGAGCCGCCAGTGGTCGCCGGCCGGGACGAGCAGGAACGGGTAGACCCGGCAGGCCAGCGGCTTGGCCGGTGAGCCGAACTTGGCGTGGATGCGGCAGCGGTTGTCGGCCCCGAGGAAGACGCACGCCCCGTCCGGCCGGTGGTTCAGCCGGTGCCCGTCCCGGCCGGCCACGAAGTACGGCACGCCTCGCAGGTCCGGCTCGGCCTCCCACCCCTGGGCGTCGATCCGCTTGCGCTCCTCGGCCGACACCGGGACGTGGTACGCCCGGCAGCAGGCCGAGCAGCCGCTACAGTCCCAGTTCTGGGCGACCGGCAGTGATCGGACGGGCATCGGCATGCGGAACGTCAACTCCGGGCGAACCCCGAGCGTGAGCGAGGGGGTGGGCCTTCACCCCCTCGCTCACGCTCGGGGTTCGCCAGCCCGCTGACCCTTCACTTCAAGGGGCGGAACGAGTCGAAGAACCGGCGGGCCAGGGCCGGGTCGTCGGCGTCGTCGGCCGCCAGGTAGTACACCGCCTCGTTGGCCCGGTCCCGGAACACCCGGACGGTCCGGGCCGACGCGCGGTCCTGGTGGATCACCCACTCCCGGCCGGGCACGTTCCCGCCCCCGGCCGCCACCCGGGCCCCGACCGGGGCCCCGTTCCGGCCGGCCAGGAGGACCCGCTCGACGGCCGCGAACCAGGCGTCGTCGTCCAGGTCCTTCCGGGCGTCCCGGCCGGCCCCGACGGTGCAGGTGAACACCCCGTCCCAACCGGGCCGGGCGGCCCGGTGGAGCGACAGGGCCCAGCCCCGCAGCGGCTGCTCGCCCGGGACCGGGACCGGCCGGTGCGGCAGCTCGACCCGGTACGCCCCGTCCGGCGGGCGGAACTCCTGCCACCGGGGGCCGAACGCGGCCGCCACCCGGTCGACCATCTCCTTGCGGAGGAAGTACAGCCCGAGGCCGGCGAAGTACGCCAGCCCGAGCAGCACCACCACCCCCTTGAGCCGGGTGGCCGGGCTCCAGTCGACGGTGAACACCACCGCCAGGCACATGGCCGCGAAGGCGACCGCCAGGGCGGCCGGGGTGGCGACGGTCAGGGCCGGCGGGCGGCCGGCGACGAACGGGGCGATCAGCCAGACCAGCGGGATGGCGAACGGCAGGAGGGCCAGCCCGACCATGACCGTCAGGGGGAGCCCGCCGACCTCGACGGCGTGCGGGTCGTGGGGGTCGACGACGAGCGGGGCCCCGGGCCCGCCGGGTGGTCCAGCCGGCTCCCGGGGGCCACCCCGGGCCTGCCGCCCCGCCCGTAGGGCCGTGACCGCGGGCGGCCGGACGGACCCGGCCGCCCTTCTCGTCTTTACTGCCACCGGAAGGCCCTCACCGTGCGCGTCATCGGCTACCGGTACCAGCGGACGCTCGCCGCCCCGGCCGAGGTGTCGGGGG
>JAIEQO010000638.1 GCA_019747655.1 Gemmataceae bacterium
TGCAGGCTGACGAGCCGCCCCTGGCCGCCGTTGTCCACCCGCAACAGCCCGGCCGAGTTCCGCTGCACCTTCACCCGGGCCTCGTCGGCGAAGGCCACTCCGCCCACGATCGTCGCCGCACCGAGGAGCACCCGCACCCACGCCCCCGACCGGCCGCCGTCCGCCGGCTTGCCGGGCAGGAGTTGGATCGAGCTGCCCCGGGACCGGGCCGCCGCGACCGGCAGGGCGATCGCCGCCGGGGCCGCCCAGACCCGCGCCCCGACGACACCGGCCAGTCCCCCGAGGGCCGCCGACGCGACGGGCAGGGCGTACAGGACTGGGTTGCTCGGAACGCCGTCGGCGAACAGGAAGCCGGCCCCGCACAGCCCGCCGACGGCCGCACCGACGGCGAAACCGCCCCGCTGCCCGACCCCGGCCAGGAGACCGCCGAACACCGCCGCTACCGCCCCGAACGCGGGGGTCAGCCACCACTCCGGCCCACCGGCGGATAGCCCGGCCCACCCGGCGGCCAGTTCCCGCAGCCCGAGATACAGCCCGACGGCCGCTAGGCCGCCGACCGCGACCCGGCCGGCGGGTGTAGTCCGCGAGGCGTCGGCCGCGGTTTCCTCTGGGGGCAGGCCGAGGTCGCCGCCGCACCGGGGGCACCGGGGCGTGCCGAGGAACACCGACTGGCAGGCCGGGCAGAACGGGTCCATGACCGGGCGGTCCGGGTTGGCACCGGGGCGACTCCGGCCTAAGCGTAGAACGGATTCGGCCGCGCCCGGACATCGGGCCGCTGACACCCGGACCGGAACTCTCCTCCCATGCCTCACGTCGTCATCGTCGGCGGCGGGCTAACCGGACTCGCCACCGCCTACCGGCTGCGGCGGGCGGCTCCGGGCGTGTCCGTCACACTGCTCGAAGCCGCCGACCGGGTCGGGGGGAACGTCGGCACCGAGCAGCACGGCGGGTTCCGGGTCGAGGCCGGGCCGAACGGGTTCCTCGACACCAAGCCGTTCCTCCCCCGGCTCTGCCGCGACCTCGGGCTGGCCGGCCGGCTCATCACCGGCTCCGACGCCGCCCGGAAGAACCGGTTCCTGTTCCTCCGCGGCAAGCTCCACCGGATGCCCGCCGGCCCGGGCGAGCTGCTCCGGTCACCGCTGCTCAGCCACCGGGGGAAGTGGGACCTATTCACCGAACCGTTCCGCCGGCCGAAGCGACCGAAGGCCGACGAGTCGGTGGCCGAGTTCGTCACCCGCCGGGCCGGGAAGGAGGCGGCCCGGGTGTTCGCCGACGCCCTCGTCACCGGCATCCACGGGGGCGACCCGGCCGAGCTGAGTGTGGCCGCCGCGTTCCCCCGGCTGCCGCTGTTCGAGCGGACGTATGGCGGCATCATCAGCGGCTTCCTGAAGTCGGCCAAGCGGCGGAAGCGCGAGGCCCGCGCCCGCGGCGAGCCGCCCCCCGGCCCGCCGCGGATGTGGTCGTTCCGGGAGGGGCTACAGGTCCTCACCGACACCCTGGCCGCCGACCTCGGCCCGGCCGCCCACACCGGCGTCGCGGTCAAGCGGATCGCCCGCACCCCGGCCGGCTGGGCGGTCCACGCCGACGGTCGGGACTCGTGGCCGGCCGACGCGGTGGTACTCGCCTGCCCGGCCTACGAACAGGCCGGCATCCTCGCCGACCTCGACCCGCCGCTCGCCGACCTCGCCGCCGGCATCCGCTACAACCGGATCGCGGTCGTGGCCGTCGGCTACAAACAATCCGACTGCCCGGGGGTGCCGGACGGGTTCGGGTACATCGCCCCGCAGCGGACCCGCCGGGACCTGCTCGGCGTGCAATGGTGTTCGGCCATCTACCCGGACCGTGCCCCGGCCGGGCACGTCCTCTGGCGGGCCCTCTGCGGCGGGGTCCACCGCGGCGACGTGCTGGAGTGGGACGACGGCCGGCTCGCCCGGGCCGTCCACGCCGAGCTGAAGCTGGCCCTCGGGGTGGCGGGCGAGCCCGTCTTCAGCCGGGTCGTCCGCTGGCCGCGGGCCATCCCGCAGTACGTCGTCGGCCACCTCGACCGGGTCGCCCGGATCGACGTGGCCGCGGCCCGCCACCCCGGCCTGTTCTTGACCGGCAACGCCTACCGGGGCATCGCGCTGGGCGACTGCGCCGAGCAGGGCGAGGCCGTCGCGGCGGCCGTTGCGGGGTATCTCGCCGGCACGCACCCGGTCGAAAGGCGGGCGCGGATGAACGCGGATCGGAGCGTGGATCAACGCGGATGAAAGACCGAGATTTCAATCATTGCGCAGTTGATCCGCGCTCCTCCGCGCTGAAATCCGCGTCATCCGCGTGCCGGTTTTTCCCCGGCCAGAATCCGTCGAAAACGGGCTTGCCCCGCCGGCCGCGGCGCGCGTAGACTGCCCTACCCCTTAGTCCGGTTCGGCCGGACGCGCCGGGCATGACGCCCGCCGGGGGTCCACGGAGGGACGCACCGCATGGCCGCGCGCAAAGACCCGACCCCAACTCCGGCCCGCCCCCTCGTCGGCATCAACACCGACTACCACGCCCCCAAGAACGGCACCCCCTACGCCAGCCTGAACGCCGGGTACGTCGACGCCATCGTCGCCGCCGGCGGGCTGCCGGTCCTGCTCCCGCCGGTCCGCAAGGACAACCTGGCCGAGATCGACGCGCTCCTGGACCTCGTCGTCGGCGTGGTGCTGACCGGCGGGGCCGACATGGACCCCCGCCGCAACGGCCAGGCCCCGACCGCGGCCGTCCGCCCGATGGCCCCCCGCCGGGAGGACAGCGACCGCTACCTGCTGGCGAAAATCTTCGAGCGGAAGATGCCGGTGCTCGGGATCGGCCTGGGCATGCAGCAGATCAACGTGTTCGCCGGCGGGACCGTCCACCTCCACCTGCCGGCCGACAACCCGAAGGCGTTGCCCCACTTCGACCCGACCGGGGCGGCCCACCGGCACATGGTCCTGATCGAGCCGAACACCCGGCTGGACGACGTGTACGGGGCCCCGGAGGTGCGGGTGAACAGCCAGCACCACCAGGCGGTCAACCAACTCGGGAAGAAGTTCCGGGTGGCCGCCCGGTCGCCGGACGGGGTGATCGAGGCGATCGAGGCGACCGACCCGAACTGGTTCTGCGTCGGCGTCCAGTGGCACCCGGAGGCCGACACCGCCAGCGCACTCGACCAGCAGATCTTCGACTGCTTCGTCCAGGCCGCCGTCCGGGCCAGCGACGGGGCCGTCCTCGCGGCCGCTTGAGGAGTTTCGAGTTTCAAGTTTGAAGTTTCGAGTTCACCGGGCCACCCCGTCCGGTGATCGAGGGGGCTCCCCCGGCGGGCGGTCAACTTTAAACTCCAAACTCGAAACTCGAAACTATGACTCGCGTGCTGCTCGGCCTGTCCGCCGGGTCCGGCCTGGAAGGGGTGGACGTGGCGGTCGTCCGGGCCGCCGGGGTCGGGCTCGGGCTGGCCCCCGCGGTCGCCGGGGCCGCCCGGGTGCCCTTCCCGCCGTCCGCCCGGGACGCCCTCGCGCCGCTCGTTCCGGGCGGACACACCCCCACTTCACCCGACCTCGCCCGGGCCGTCGCCGACACCGCCGTCCAGGCCGCCCGCTCGGCCCTGGCCCGGGCCGGGGTGTCGGCCCGGGACGTGTTCGCCG
>JAIEQO010000008.1 GCA_019747655.1 Gemmataceae bacterium
CCGCCCGGCGGCGACCAACCCGCCGCCGGGGCCGCCCCGGCCGGCAGCCCCGCCGCCGACGCCCCGGCCCCGCGGAAGAAGAACATCATCATCCACATCTTCGAGTCGCTCGGGTGGGCCTTCGCCCCCCTGCTGCTCGTCGTGTCGGTCTCGCTCGTCGCCCTGATCGTGTTGCTGTTTTTGGACCTGCGGATGGCCAACGCCATCCCGGCCGGGTTCGTGGACGAGTTCACCGACACGGTGAACAAGCGGAACTTCAAGGGGGCGTTCGACCTCGCCCGCAACGACGGGTCGTTCCTCGGCCGGGTCCTGGCCGCCGGGATGGGCCGGCTCCAGTACGGGCTGGAGGACGCCCGGGAGGCGGCCAACAACACCCTCGAAGCCATCCGCAGCGACAAGGAGCAGAAGAACAACTACACCGCGGTGATCGCCAGCCTGGGGCCGATGCTCGGGCTGGTCGGGACGGTGTACGGGATGATCGAGTCGTTCATGGTCCTGGGGTCGAGCCAGAGCACCCCGAACGCCGCCGCCCTGGCCGAGGGGATCAGCCACGCCCTGGCGGTGACGCTGGTGGGGATCGCCATCTCGGTCCCGGCCATCTTCTTCAACGCCTTCTTCCGGAACCGGATCACGAAGGTGACGATGGACGTCGGGCACGTGGCCGACGACCTGCTGACCCAGATGTACCACAACTCGAAGAAGGCGGTCCCGCCGTCCGCCGCCGGCGGCGGCGGCGGCAAGTAACAAGGCAAAAGGATCAAGGCAAAACGAGCCCCGGGTTATTCCTTTTGCCTTGTTCCTTGTTCCTTCCCCGGTTTCGCCATGAGCGCCCACGGCGCCGCCTCGAACGACAAGTGCGAGCCGAACCTGATCCCGCTGCTGGACCTGGTCCTGCAGCTGGTGATGTTCTTCATGGTCTGCGCCAACTTCGTGATGGAGCAGGTGAACGAGACGATCCGGCTGCCGGTGGCCCTGGCCGCGGCCCCGCTCGGGGCGAAGGAGGAGTACGTCATCTTCCTGAACGTGGACAAGAACGGGCACGTGCTGCTCTCGGCCCTGGACGCGGTCGGCGGGGACGCCGTGCTGACCAACCCGAAGCGGGTCGAGAACTACATGCGGCGGCGGTACGCCGAGGACGTGCGGGCGGCCGGCGGGGACAAGTCGAAGCCGGCCCGGTCGGTGATCGTCCTGCGGGCCGACCGGGAGGCGGCGTTCGTCCGCCGGGCCGGGTCGGCCAACCCGGGGGTGTACGAGGTGATGAAGGCGTGCCGGGCGGCCGGGTACGAGAAGGTCCAGCTCCGGGCCGTCGCCGGCGACCGGCGGTAGGGGGGACGGACCCCTCCCCCCGGCCCCCTCCCCCGCAGGGAGAGGGGGAGAAGAACCAAACCAACCGCCCTCCTGCCCCCCTCCCTTTTTAGGGGAGGGGGCCGGGGGGAGGGGTCTCTGGAACCCGCCGCATGTTCGGGATTCGCCGCACCAAGCCGGGCGACCTGGTCGACCCGGACCTGCCGATCACCCCGATGCTGGACATGTCGTTCCAGCTCATGGCGTTCTTCATCTTCACCTTCCGGCCGGCCCCGACCGAGGGGCAGATCGTCCTGGCCCTGCCGAAGGACGACGGCGGCGGCCAGGGCATCCCGTCCCCGACGGACGACCGGCCGGTCACCCTGGTGGCCCGGGCCGAAGCCGCCGAGACCGGCCGGATCGCCGGCATCACCCTGGTCGAGCGGGACGCGGCCGAGACCAAGCCGGAGGAGCTGGGGGCCGACCTGAAGAAGTACCAGGCGGCCCTGCGGGCGCGGTACAATGGCTTCAAGGGGAAGCCGGCCAAGCTGATCATCGAGGTCGGCGACGGGCTGCTCCAGGAGTACGTGGTGAACCTGCTCGACGTGGCCGTCAACGTCGGGTTCACCGACGTCGCCCCGATCCCACTCGACCCGAAGAAGCGGTGAGGGAGGAGACCCCTCCCCCCGGCCCCCTCCCCCGCAGGGAGAGGGGGAGCAGAGAAGAGACCCGGTGAAGGGGTTCACCCGCATGCCGGACCGGACCGCCCCGCACCGCCGCCGGATCACCCGCACCGCCGGGCTGTTTCTCCTTTCCTTTTTCCTTCTTCCTTTTTCCTTCGCGGCCGCCGCGCAGCCGGCGGACGATGACGCCGACGCCCGGCCGCCGCTGCCGCCCGAGCCGGGCCGCCCGCCGCTGGCCGCCAAGTACCGCATCCCCGACCCCGACCGGGCCATCTTCCACGGCGTCAAGGACCGGGCCGGGAACCGCTCCGGCGGGGTCGAGGACGGCAAGCCGGTCGCGTCGGAGAAGCAGAACCCGGATGAGGCCGCCGCCTGGGCCGAGGTGGTCCGGTTCGCCGCCGGCCACCCGGCCGCGGAGCTGGAGCGGCACGCCGCCCGCGACCTGACGGCCCACGACCTCACCCACCCCGTCCGGCAGTACCACCGGCTCGCCCTCGTCCGGCTCGACGGCACGCTGCAGAAGGCCCGGCGGGTGCCGGCGACCCCGGCCGTCGCCGCCGGCGGCCCGGCCGAGCTGTTCGAGGGCCGGCTCTTCCCGGCCGGGGAGCCGCCAACGAACCCGCTGGTGGTGGTGTTCACCGAATGGCCGGCCGGGCTGCCGGAGCCGCCGGCGGACGGGGCCTTCGCCCCGGTCGACCGGTGGGTGGCGTTCGCCGGGTACTCGTTCAAGCTGACCCTGGTGCCCGGCCCCGAGGACGATCCGGCCGACCCCCAGTACGCCGGCTGGAAGCCCGCCCCGCTCCTGATCGGCCGGTCGGTGACGCCGGGCGAGCGGCCGCTGCCGGCGATTCCGCTGGACAAGGGCCTGCGGGTGTTCAAACTGATCCGGGACGACGCCCCGATCGCCCGGACATCGGCCAACTGGGAGGAGGCGGCGGCCTGGGACCGGGTGGTCCGGCACGCCCGGCAGTTCACCCACGCCGAACTCGACACGGCCGCCCGCCGCGACCTCGCCTTCGCCGACCTGTTCGAGCCCGGCCGGGAGGCGTACCAGCTCGACCTCGTCCGGCTCGAAGGGCGGCTGATCCGGGTGAAGGCCGTCCCGGTGGGCGACGACCTGAAGGCGGCCGGCGTCACGACCTTGTACGAGGCCTGGCTGGTCCCGAAGGACGAGCCGCGGGGCAACCCGGTCTGCCTGGTCCTGTCGGAGCTGCCGCCGGGGGTGTCGCCGACCCCGGCCGGGGAGCTGACGAACCACTGGGCCGCGGCCGCGGGCTATTATTTCAAGCTGATGTGGTACGAGTCGGCCGAGCCGGACCCGAAGCGGCCGGGCCGGAACGTCTGGAAGAAGGCCCCGCTGCTGATCGGCCGGTCGGTGACGGTCCGGCCGGCCGAGGCCGACGGCCCGTCGGTCTGGGTGACGTGGTTCGCCCCGGCCCTGGTCGGCGGGCTCGGGCTGGTCGGCGGGACCGGGCTGGCGTTGGCCTGGTGGTTCCGCAAGGGCGACCGGGCGGCCCGGGCCGCGGTCGCCGCCGCCCGCCCGGCCAACCCGTTCTTAGAGAGCGAAACGGGGAGTGCGAGTGGCTAGTGTGAGTGTGAGTGAAAACCGCGGGCCGGATTCTTGGTCTCCACTCACACTCACACTAGCCACTCGCACTCCTTGACACCCCGGAGGAGACGG
>JAIEQO010000013.1 GCA_019747655.1 Gemmataceae bacterium
GCCCCCCAAGCCGGCCGGGCGGGGGCCGGTGTTCTGGGTCCTCATTGGACTCCTCGCCGTCGGGCTCGTGACGGTCGCCGCCTGCGGCGGGGCGATCGCCCTGCTCGGGCCGAAGTGGCGGGCCCACACGTCGGCCGCCGGCGGGTTCCGGGTCGACCTGCCGGCCGAGCCCCAGCCGGACGTGGCCGACATGCTCCTGGCCAAGGCCGCCCCCGGGGCCCGGGCCGAGGGGGCCATGCTGGTCGGCCGGCTGGAGGTGTACGGGGTGATCTACACCGACCTCGACCCGGCCGCCCGGCTGACCCCGCCGAAGGTCCTGCTCGACCAGGCCGTCCGGGCGATCGAGGACGACAACCCGGGCACCCGGGTGGTCCGGAACGACCCGGCCACGGTGTCCGGGTTCCCGGCCCGGGAGATCGCCTACACCGACCCGGACGACGCCACCTTCCTCTGCCGGCTGGTCGTGGCCGGGTCGCGGCTGTACATCCTGTCGGCCGGCGGCCCCCGGGCCGGGCCGGCCGGCAACCCCCGCATCCGCCGGTTCCTCGACTCGTTCCAGGTGACCGACCCGAAGCTGCTGGCCGAGAAGAACCGCCCGGCCGCCGGGGACCCGCTCGCCGCCCTGCGGGAGCGGCTGGAGGCGGCCCGGAAGAAGGTGGTCGGGCGACCCCCGCCGGACGCGGACGACGAGCCCGACGACGACCCGCCCGCCCCCGTCCCGGTGGCCCCGCCGCCCCGGCCGGCCCCGCCGCGGGACGACTGACCCGTGGACCGGATCACCCTTCCGACCGCCGACGGCCCCCGCGACTACCTGCTCCACTCCCCCGGGCGAGCGGGGGCGCCGCTCGTCGTCTTCCTGCACGGGACCGGCGGCACCGCCGCCTGGGCCGACGACGAGACCGGCTGGTCGGCCCTGGCCGCGAAGGAGGGGTTCGCCCTCGCACTCCCCGAGGGGCTCTCCCCCCACCCCGACCGGCCGCCGAAGTTCCTCACCAACCCCCGCCGGTGGAACGACGGCCGGCGGGCGGACGAGGGCGGGGCGGCCGCCAACGTCCCGCCGTCGCCGGCGGACGACGTGGCGTTCTTGGGGATGGTGATCGACGACGCCCTCGGCCGGGCCGGGGCCGACCCCCGCCGGGTCCTCCTGTCCGGGTTCTCGAACGGGGCCGGGATGGCCTTCCGGGCCGCGGCCGGCCTCGCCGACAAGCTGGCCGCCGTCGCCCCGGTGGCCGGGTACAACCGCGCCCCCGACGGCGAACGCCCCTCCCGCCCGGTCCCGACGCTCTTCGCCATCGGCTCGGCCGACCCGCTCGTCCCGCCCCGGGGCGGGGAGGTCCGCAACCCGTGGGAACACCGGCTGGTCCGCCGGCCGCCGGTCGCGGACGGCCTCGACCGCTGGGCCGGGCTGATCGGCTGCACCACGCCGTCGGTGGTAGAGGGGGACGCGGACGGCATCCGGGTGGAGGTCTACCCCGGGCCGGTGCCGTTCCGGGTGATGACGATCGACGGGCTGGGGCACCACTGGCCAGGCGGCCAGGGCCGGCTCAACCACCGCCTCGCCGGCCCGCCGTCGGACCGCTGGGACGCGACGCGGCAGGTGTGGGGGTGGTTGGAAAGTGTGAGTGGCTAGTGTGAGTGCGAGTGAAGACGGAAGTCACGAACTGCTTCCGTCTTAACTCGCACTCACACTAGCCACTCACACTTTCCCGCCGCCCCTCAAGGCTTCCCCCAGCCGCCGCAGGCCCTCGTCGGTGGACACCTTCGGGTCGTACCCCAGGTCCCGCCGGGCGGCCGAGATGTCGTACCAGTGCGAGGCGGCGAGTTGGCCGGCCACGAACCGGGTCATGGCCGGCTCGCCCGGCAGCCACAGCCACCGGTGGGCCGTCTCCAACACCCGCCCGGCCAGCCGGGCCTTCCACGCCGACACCGCCCGCGCCACCGGCGGCAGCCCGGCCTCGGCCAGCACCGCGTTGATGAACTCCCACAGGTCGACCGGCCGGCCGTCCGAGATGAAGTACGGCTTCCCGGCGGCCGGCGAGCCGATGTCGAGCCGGTCGGCCGCGAGCAGGTGGGCGTCGGCCGCGTTGTCGATGTACGTCACGTCCACCTTCACCGGCCGGGTGCCGACCCGGCGGAGCTTGCCGGCCCGGGCGCGTTCCAGGACGCGGGGGATCAGGTGCGGGTCGCCGGGGCCGTAGATCAGGTGCGGGCGGAGGGCGACCGTGGCCAGTTCCGGGCCGTCGGCCGCCAGCACGGCCTTTTCGGCGACCGCCTTCGTCTCGGGGTAATCCGCCTCGAAGTGCTTCGGGTACGGGGCCGACTCGTCGGCCCCTTCGAGGTCGCCGCCGCCGTGGACCACGCTGGGCGTCGAGGTATAGACGAGCTTGCGGACGCCGTGCTTCTTGCACGCGGCCAGGACGTTCTCCGTCCCGGTGACGTTGGTGGCGACGTAGTCGGCCCGCCGGCCCCACACCCCGGCCTTCGCGGCGACGTGGAAGACGACCCCGGCCCCGGCCACCGCCCGCTCGACCGCCGCCGGGTCGGACAGGTCGCCGAGCGACTGTTCGACCCCGAGTTCGTCCAGCCACGGGTAGGCGGTGCGGGTGAACGACCGGACGGCCCGGCCCCGCCGGCGGAGCAGCCGGACGACCGCCCCGCCGAGGAACCCGCCGCCGCCCGTGACCACCGCCGTCATGGGAGACTTCCCGCGCCCGCGGCCGAATCCGCCATATGGGTGTTATCCCCCGGCCGCCACCGGGCGCCAAGCTTCCGGTCGGCCCACCGGGCCAGTTTCTCGCGGTTGATCTTCGCGTTGTGCCGGACGTCCACCGGGAACCCGACGGCCCACGGGTAGAAGAGAAACGTCTCGACCCGGCGGGTGTGCCCCGCCGTACCCCCGGCCGCCCGGAGACGGGATTCCAGGTCCGCCCGCACCCCCGGGTCGGACGGGCCGACCCGGTCGGTGCCCGTCTCGACGCACAGGACCGGGACCGTCACCCCGTCCCGAGTTACGCCGACGAGGGCCGTCCGGGTGACACCCTTCACGGTGTTGAACACCGGCTCGGCCATGTCGGTGAACAGCGCCCCCCACGGGGTCACCACCCGCTGCGACTTGCGGCCGCAGAACCAGAGCCGGCCGGCCTCATCCCGGTAGCCGACATCGCCCATCCGGTGCATCACCGCGCCGCTCGGGTCCCGGAGCTTGGCCAGCTTGGTCGCCTCCGGGCGGTTGAAGTACTTCTTGGTGACGACCGGCCCGCGGGCCACGAACTCCCCGACCTCGCCCGCCGGCAGCGAGTCGGCCGGGTCCCAGTCGTGGACGGCCGCGTCGGTGATCGGCATGACGAACACGTCGACCCCGGCCACCGGCCGGCCGACGCAGACGCCCCGCCCCTGGTCGGTCAGGTGGCGTGTTTCCGCAAGGATTTCGCGGCTGCCGATGTTCGCCACGGGCAGGGCTTCGGTGGCCCCGTAGGGGGTGAAGACCTCGACCCCGTCGGGCAGCAGTCGCACGAACCGGGCGAGGTCGGCGGCCCGGGCCGGCGCCCCGGCCGAGATGACGCGGCGGAGGGTCGTGAGCGTCGGGGGGGGCGGCCCCCGGGGGGGGGGGGGGGGCGGGGGGGGGGGGGCCCCCACCGGCACCACGTAGC
>JAIEQO010000899.1 GCA_019747655.1 Gemmataceae bacterium
GGCGGCCGGCCCCCCGGCCGTCGCCCCGCCGCCCCGGGAGGCCCGGCCGGCGGTCGAGCCCCGGCTGCCCCTGGACGACTTCATCTTCCGCATCACCGCCGGGCCCGGCGGGGCCGGGCTCGGGCCGATCATTAGCGACGGCGCCTCGTTCGACTCCATCCGCCAGGCGGGTAAATTCACCGTTATCACGGCGGTTCAGCAGGTACAGTACGTGAACAGCACGGTCCTGGTCGTCGAACCGGCGGCCAACCCGCCGGACTACCACTGGGTGGTCACCCTGGACCAACCCGACCAGAAGGAAGTGCAGATGGCGCTGGTTCAAAACTGAAGCCGGGACGAGGGTTAGGGGGGAGAGCATGTGCCTGTACGTTGTCGTTGCCGTCGCTGCCGCCACGGTCGCCCGTCCGGTTCGGACGGCCGACCCGGCCCCGCCCCCCCGGCCGGCGGCCGTCACCGTGACGTCCACCACCCGCCCGGCCGACGGGGCGTTCCGTCAGCCGAGTTACGGCGGGTGGGTGACCGCGGTCGACCGGGAGTCGATCATTGTCCAGGGGTTCGATGTCGTCGGCATCGGCGGGGCCATCCGGACCATGTCCTGGGACCCCGACCGGTGCGCCAACGTCATGACCGGGTGGCCGCTCGAGCTGCATTGGGTTGGCGGGCGGAAGTCGCGGGCGGTCGGGCACACGTCCAGCCGGGCGGAGGTCGTCCTGACCGACTGGTGGGGCCGGCGGACGGTCCTCCGGCCGGCGGACACCACCCCCCGCCGGTTCCTGGCCGGGCTGGCCCTGGCGGACGGCCAGTGGGAGCCCGGGGCCCAGCCCGCGGAGAGCTACCGGCTGGCGGACGTGCGGGTCGGGGACTGGGTCGGCCTGGCCCTGGCCGACACCGACCTGCCGGGGCAGGAGTTGTACCAGTGGTGCGCGAGGGTTTCGATCGAGCGGCGGCCGGGGGGGAAGGTCCCGCCGGCCCCGGCCTTCGAGCCCCCGGCGCACAACTACCGGTTCCACGAGGCCATGCAGGCCCAGCAGGACTGGGAGGAGCGGCGGGCCCCGTTCCCGGAGAAGTACCACCCGGGCGGGAACGTCCCCCAGGTCGCCCCACCGCCGCGGGAGGCCAGGCCCAAGCCGCCGGGCCGGTAGCCGTAACGGTAGCCGTCATCACCGCCGCCCGGGGCCGAACCCCCGGGCGGCGGTCGTTGGCGGGGTCAGGCGTCGGCCTCGGCGGACGCCCAGATGCGGCGGATCAGGGCCCGCCGCCGCTCGACCGTGGCCGGGGCGCAGCCGAGCTTGTGGCCGATGTCGGCGTTCGAGTCCCCGTCCATCTTCCACCGGGCGATCCGCCGCAGCTCGTCGTCCCCGAGGGCGTCCAGCAGCCGGACCACGCCCTCGGCCAGCTCGGCCTCGACCTCCGGCGGGAGGTCCGGCCCGGCCACCCCGCCGATTCCCTCGCCGGCCGGCTCGAAGACGGACTCGCCGCCGACGTTGCCGCCGCCCCGCTTGAGCCGCCGCTGGTCGCGGACCAGCCGGGCCGCCTTACGGGCGGTGATGGTCATCAGCACCCGCCACAGGCCATCCCTGGCCCGGGCGTCGGGGAACTCGCCCCGCCGGGCCCGCTGGCAGAAGCTGTCGAACGCCGACAGGGCCACGTCCTCCTCGTCGGCGGCCCGGCGGGGGAGGCCGGCGAGCTTCGCCCGGGCCAGCCCGACCAGCCGGGCGAAGTACCGGTCCCAGAGGACGTGGGCGGCCTCCCCGTCCCCGTCCTGGAGCCGGACGAGCCAGCCGGCGATGGAGTCGTCCGGGGTCATGCGGGGCCTCGGGGGTCGGACCGTGTGCGAGTCTAACCGCTCGTGCGGACGGTCACAAGGTCCCGACTGGGACCCGGGGCGACAGGCCTGGGTCGGGGTCTGTCGGGACCCCGAAAAAATCCCCGCCCCGTGAGGGGTCCGGCCGCCCGACGGGAATTGCCGGGGTGTCACCAACCCCCCACCGGCCCCGACGGGGCCCCGAGCTTCGGGAGCGAGCCATGACCCGCTGGACCCGCAACCTGTTCCGGACGAACACGGCCGCGACCAAGGCCCCGGCCAAGACCCGGCTCGGGATGGAGGCCCTGGAGCGGCGGGACGTGCTGTCCTCCCCGGCCGTGGCCGGGCCGACCCTGCCGAAGCCGCCGGTCGTCATCACCCCCGGGAACCTGGCCGCCCCGGTGTGCAAGGTCGCCCTGGCCGACGGCACCCTGACCGTGACCGGCACGGCCCTGGCGGACGACGTGGCGTTCGAGGCGGTGGCCGGGAACAAGTACCGGGTGACGGCCAAGACCGGGAACGCCACCAAGACCGAGTCGTTCGACCGGCCGGCGGTCGAGCGGGTGGTGTTCCGCGGCAAAGCCGGGGGCGACGTGTTCGCCAACTGGACCGGCCGGCCGTGCTCGGCCTACGGGGACGACGGGAACGACCTCCTGATCGGCGGGAGCGGGAACGACCTGTTGGTCGGCGGCAAGGGGTTCGACAACCTGGACGGGAAGGAGGGGGCGGACACCCTGGTGAGCGTGGACGGAGCCAAGGACATCGTGGTCGGCGGGTTCGGGCTGGACACGTTCTGGACCGACCAGGCGTCCCTGGACGCCGCCGGCGAGGCGTCGGACGCCGAGAAGGCCGGCAAGCGGGTCCACCGGATCGCCGCCTTCTCCGACCTGGCCCAGGAGGAGCAGGGGCAGCAGGGCGACGTGACCTGGTCCCACATCAACTACACGAAGGTGGGGAAGGTGCCGAACGCCCCGGACCTGCTCGACCCGGTCAAGTGCGCCGGCGACACGCACAGCAAGAACTTCGCGGCCAACCCGCTGTTCGGGAAGAACGGCCCCCGGCGGAACGACATCGACCAGAACCGCATCCCCGACTGCTGGCTGATGTCGGCCCTGGGCGGGGTGGCGGCCGACACCCCGGACGTGATCCGCCAGGCGGTGACGGAGCTGGGCGACGGGACGTTCGCCGTCCGGTTCTTCCGCAACGACCAGGCGGTGTACTACCGGGTCGACGCCGACCTGGTGACCAAGACCGCGGCCGGGACCGAGTTGCGGTACGCCGGGTTCGGGCACGACGGGTCGATCTGGGTGCCGATCCTGGAGAAGGCCTACGCCTTCTTCCGCCGGGACGCCGGGACCGGGGCCACCCACCAGGGGCCGAACGGGGAGGGGGCGCTGGTCGGCTGGTACCAGTCGCTCAGCTACGGGAAGAGCGCCGACGCCGGCAAGGCCCTGGGGCTGACGGCGTATACGAAGGCGACGGCCGACTACGCCACCAAGGCCGACTACCTGACCGCCCTGAAGTCCAAGATCAACGCCGGGTACGTGGTCGTGCTGGGCGGGCCGGGGACGGCCGAGGAGTGGTCGGCGACGGCCGACAAGCGGAGCAACGCCCACGCCTGGATGGTCGTCGGGTACACCTACGGGCTGGACGGGAAGGCGACCGGGCTGAAGGTCCGCAACCCCTACGGGTCGGCCGGCAAGGTCTACGGCGACCCCGACCGGGTGTTCGGCTTCGACGCCATCTACATGAGCAGCAAGACGTTCGCGGTCATCGAGTGCTGACCCGACGCGGCGGGCGGTGCCTCCGGGCGCCGCCCGCCGGCGTTTCGGCGGAACCGGTTGCGTC
>JAIEQO010000591.1 GCA_019747655.1 Gemmataceae bacterium
GAGCTGATGGTCCCGGCCGGGGCCGTCGTCCCGGGCAAGCACGGCACCTGGGGGTCGCCGCCGGTCAGCCTGTCCCGCGACTACCCGCGGCTGCGGGAGCTGGTCCACGGCGGCTGGGGCCCGGACGGCGACCGCCCGGGGCTACTGGCCGGGCTGCTCGGCGACGACCCGCCGGGCGAGCCGGCCGTCGACCAGTTCGACCTGCGGCTCGAATACCTGCTGTGGTTCGTCAACCCGCAGCGGATTCCGGTCCTGGCGACGACCTCGACCGCGCCCGGCGGGCTCGGGTTCCTCGGCCAGCCGGGCACGCAGACGCTGCTCGGCCCGGGCGACTTCGGCGACACCCTGCGGAACGGGTTCCGGGTCCGCGGCGGATACTGGTTCCAGGACTGCGGGACGTGCGGGATCGACGGCAGCTTCTTCTTCCTCGGCCGGCAGACCGAGCGGGCCAGCTTCGATGGGGCGACCATCCCGACCATCACCCGGCCGTTCTTCGCCCCGAACGCCGGCGGGTTCGAGTTCGGCGAGATCGTCTCGCTCCCCGGGTTCGCCCGGGGCCGGCTGGATGTCGAAGCGAACTCGTCCATCTGGGGGTTCGACGCCAACCTCCGGCATGCCCTCTGTAAGCGGTGCGACTTCCGCCACGAGGTCTTCGCCGGCTACCGGTTCCTGGGGCTGAACGAGGACCTGACGATCACCGAGTCGATCGTCTCGCTCCCGGGCAACCCGAACGACCCGCCGGGGACGCTGGTGTCCGTCCGGGACGAGTTCCGGACCCGGAACCGGTTCAACGGCGGGCAGGTGGGGTACGCGGCCGAGCGGAACTGGGGCCGGCTGTCGGCTGATGTCCGGGTGTCGGTGGCCCTGGGCAATACGCATCAAGAGCTGGACATCGCCGGGTCGCAGGTGCGGCAGCGGCCGGGGCAACCGCCCGAGTCGTTCGTCGGCGGGCTGTTGGCGACCGGCCCGAACCTCGGCCGGTTCGAGCGGGACCGGTTCAGCGTGGTGCCCGAGGCGAGCCTGAACGTCGGCTACTGGCTGACCCCGCGGCTGAAGGGCTATGTGGGGTACAACTTCCTCTTCTGGTCGAACGTGCTGCGGCCGGGCGACCAGATCGACACGGTGGTGGACGTGACGCTGGTGCCGAACTCGCCGGTGGGCGTCCCGCCGTCCGGCCAGGCCCGCCCCCGGCCGACCTTCCGGGAGGATGACCTCATCATCCACGGCATCCAGTTCGGCGTCGAGTGGCGGTGGTAAGGGCCGGAAGCCTTGTGTTGTACCCGGGCGGGTTCTGGCGGGAGTCCAACGGGCCGCGACGGCCGGTCGGGGGTTTGATGAGCAAGCAGGAGGCCATGCGGATTGCGACCGAACATCTCCGCACCTTGAGCGAGTTGCGGGGGTGCTGCCAGCCCGACCCGACGGACGCCTTTCTCGTCGAGGCAAGGTTCAGGCTTGAGCCGGACGCGGCCTCGGACGCCTGGGTCGTCCACTTTCCCCGTATCCTCCCTCCCGGCGTCCTGCTCCAGGAACCGGATACCGTCGGCATCCAGGTCGACGTGGCGACCTGTGAGGCGAAGGTAGTTCCGCTGTTGTAACACCCGTCCGGCGGCATCACTTCTGCGTTTGGCGAGAGTGACCCAGCCCGGGGTGCAAGTCCGGGCGGGTATGGGCCGCGGCGGCCGCTATCATGCCCCCATGACCACCGCCGCAGCGCTCGACGCGGCCGACGACCTGGCCGGGTTCGCCGCGGAGTTCGCCAAGCCGCCCGGCGTGTACCTGGACGGCAACTCGCTCGGGCTCTTGTGCCACGCCGCCGAGGCCACCCTGCGGGAGGCGGTGGAGGCGTGGCGGGCGCTCGCCATCCGCGGCTGGACCGAAGGCTCGACACCGTGGTTCGGGATGGCACGGGAGGCGGCCGCCCGGCTCGCCCCGCTGCTCGGCTGCGACCCCGCCGACGTGATGGTGGGCAACTCCACCACGGTCAACCTGCACCAGCTCCTGGCGACGTTCCGGGGGCTGGAGCGACCGTTCGTTGTGATTGACGGGACTCACTTCCCCACGGACCGGTACGCCGCCGAGAGCAACCTGCGGCTCTCCGGCGGAACGCCGGACGAACACCTCGTCGTCGTGCCGCCCGAACCGGATCGGTTACTCGACGAGGATCGGTTGATCCCCGAGGTCGCGGAGCTTCCCTGCCTCGCCGTCCTCCCGTCGGTGGTCTACACCACCGGCCAGCTCCTCGACATGAAGCGGGTGACAGGGGCCGTCGGGGGCACCTTAATCGCCTGGGACTGCTCGCACTCCGCCGGCGTGGTGCCGCACCGCTTCCGCGAGGACGGAATCGACCTGGCGTTCGGCTGCGGGTACAAGTACCTCAACGGCGGGCCGGGGGCGGCGGCATGGCTGTACGTCCACCCGCGGCTCCGCGACCGGCTGCCGGGGCTGGCCGGGTGGTTCGGGTGCGACCCGGCCCGGCAGTTCGAGATGGCCGCGACGTTCCACCCGGCGGCCGACGCCGGGCGTTTCCAGATCGGCACGCCGCACGTCTTCAGCCTCGCCCCGCTGCTCGGCTCGCTCGCGGTCCTCAACGACGCCGGCATCGACCGCATCCGGGCGAAGTCGGTCGCCCAGACGCGGTTCCTGATCGACCTCGCTCGGGAACGGCTGGGGCGGCACGGCGTCGGGATCGTCACCCCGGCCGACCCCGCCCGCCGTGGCGGCCACGTCACCTTCACCCACCCCGACGCGGCGAAGCTGTCCCGCGCGCTGCGGGCCCGCGGGGTCGTCCCGGACTTCCGCCCGCCGGACATGCTGCGGTTCGCCCCGGCCCCGCTGTACACGTCGTTCGCCGAGTGCCAGGCGGCCGTCGATACGCTCGCCGGCATCCTGGCGGACGACGCCCACCACCGACTCCCGGACGCCGATGACCTCGTCACCTGACCGCCGCGTGCGGGACATCTCTCGGCCCGTGAAGCCCGGCACGGCCGGCTGGCCGGGGGACGTGCCGTACACGTTCAGCCTGTCGTGGAAGAAGTCCGACGGGGCGAGCGTGAACGTCGGGGCGATCGCGGGCAGCGTCCACACGGCCACCCACTGCGACGCCCCGTTCCACTACGACGACGCGGGGGCGACCGTCGACCAACTGCCGCCGGAGGTGTTCGTCGGCCCGGCGTGGGTGGTGGACGTGCGCGGGGTCGAGGCGTGGCAGCCGCGGCTGGTGGGGCTCGACTTCGCGGCCGCCCCGCGGCTCCTGTTCCGGACCGGCGGGTGGCCGGACACGGCCCGGTTCCCGGACGCGGTCCCGGTGATGGAGCCGACGCTGCCGGGGTGGCTGGCGGCCCGCGGGGTGGTGCTGGTCGGGGTCGACGTGCCGTCGGTGGACGCCCTCGACTCGAAGGCGCTGGACAACCACCACGCCATCGGCCGGGCGGGGATCACCATCGTCGAAGGGCTGTGGCTCGACGAGGTGCCGCCGGGGCGGTACGACTTCGTCGGCCTGCCGCTGAAGCTGGTCGGGGCCGACGGCTCGCCGCTGCGGGCGGTCCTGGTCGGCTAGAGCGGATTCCGGGTTGGTCTAGCGGCCGGTGTTGGAGTCCCGGCTTCAGCGGCCGCGGGCGAAGACCGGCTGAAGCCGGGACTCCAACACCGGCCGCC
>JAIEQO010001009.1 GCA_019747655.1 Gemmataceae bacterium
GGAGGACGACTTCGGGGTCGAGGCGGTGGGGGATTCGGCGACCAAGTTCATGAAAATCCCCGCCCACATCTTCTGCTACCTGCTCGGGCAGGCCGAGCGGGTTCCGTGGGAGAAGGGAGGGGGCGCCTGAGGCGGGCCCGGGCGTCCGCCGGTCAGCCCCTACCGCTGGAACCGGCTGACCCGGGTCTGGCCGTCGTGCAGCTCGAACCGGTAGCCGTCCGGGAAGGCGTCGGCGAACTCCTCCTGGTGCGACACCAGCAGGATGCAGTGCAGGTGGCCGCGGAGGTTCTGTAGCTCCTGGATCATCACCTGCCGGCCGGCCCGGTCCAGGCACCCGAACCCCTCGTCGATGATGACGCTCTCGATCGGCCGGTGCTGCTTGCCGGCGTACTGGCCGATCCCCAGGGCCAGGGCGACCGCCACCCGGAACCGCTGGCTGCCGGACAGGAACGCCACGTTGATCGGGCTGCCGCCCGTCACCCGGTTCGAGCACTCCAGGTCCAGGGCCTTGTCGGCCGCGGTGCCGTCGTCGGTGCCGACCAACTTGAGGAAGAGCTGCCCGCCGCTGAGCCGGTCGAGGACGGCGTTGGCGTAGCTGACGATCTGCCGCTCGGCCGTCCGGACCAGGTGCCGCTGGAGCCGGTCCCGGCCGAGCAGCTCGGCGAGTAGTTTGTGCCGGGCGTGGTCGGCGTCGGCCGCCTTCAGCTTGTCGGTCAGCTCGGCCCGCTGCTGGCGGTAGCCGTCGAGCAGGCCCTTCTCCCGCTGGGCCGCGAGGAGTTCGCGGTTCCGCTCGTCGTGGGCCTTGCGGGCCGCGGCGACTAGTGAGCGGACCTCCTCCGGCGACCGCTTGGCCTCGTCCGGGAAGGCGTCGGCCTCCTGTTCGAGGGTGGTGATCTCGGCCCGCAACGACTCCAGCCCGCCCCGGGCCGCCTTCAGGTTGGTGAACTTCTCCTCGGTCCCCTTCGACACGAGCGATTCGACCTCGTCCTGCCACTTGGCCCGCTCGGTCATCCCGGCGGTCTCGGCCAGCTTCTGCCACCCGGCCGGCAACGACCGGGTCATCTGGTCGATCGTCTGCCGGCTCTGGGCCCGGCTGTTCTCCTCGCCCTTGAGCTTCTCGTGGAGGCCGGCGAGTTCGGCGTCGAGCCCCGCGAGGGCCCGGCCGTGGCGGTCGCCGTCGGCCTCGGTCCGGGCGACCTCGGCCTTCGTCCCCTTGATCTGGCTGGCAACGGCAACGTCGGCGGATTGCGCGTCGGCGTGGTCCTGGCGGAGGGTGGCCGGGTCGCCGGGCGGCAGCCCGTCGCGGACCTTGCCGAGCCGGTCGCGGGCGGCGTCGAGCTTGGCCCGGACGGTCCGGGCCTTGTTGGCGGCGTCGTGGGCCTCGCGGAGTTGCCGGCCGACCTCGTCGGTCGTGGCCACGTCCTTGTGCAGGGCCGACAGCTCGGTCCGCTCGGGGTAGACGGTCGCGGCCCAGTCGTCCGGTTGGCCCGGGGCCACCTTCCGCTTGTACTCGTCGGGCAGGCCGATGTACGACTCCCGACACGACTTGGCGAGCCGGTCCAGGTCGGCGACCGCCTGCTTCACCTCGCCGGACTTCTCCTTGTACTCCTCCCGGAGCTTGAGGAGGCGGTCGCGGGCGGCGGACTCGCGGGCGGTGAGGTCGTCTTCGAGCTTGCGGGCGTCGGCGGACGCGGCGGCGGTGTCGGCGGCCTTCTTGTCGGCGGCGGCCGCGTCGCGGTCCCGCTTGCCCTTCTCGGCGGCGAAGTGCTCGGGGGTGAGGGCCTGGCCGCAGGCCCGGCACGACTTCGCCCCGGTGAGCGTCTTGAACTCGTCGGCCAGCAGCCGGGCTTGCTGGGCCAGGGCCCGGGCCTCGGCGGCCGCCTCGTCGGCCTTGCCGCGACGCTCGCGGGCGGTCGTGAGGTCGGCGGTCAGCTTCTCGGCGTCGGCCTTGGCCTTCAGCCCGTCGGCCTTGAGTTTGGCCTCGGCGGTCCGGGCGGCGGCCTCCTTCGGGAGCGTCTGCCGCAGCTCGGCCCGGTCGGTGTGCAGCCGGACCAACAGCGGCACCACCTGGGCCAGGGCGGCGAGTCGGTGCTGCTCGTCCTGGAGCTTGGCGACGGCGGCGTCCGGGTCGGGCGGGAGCCGCTTCAGCTCGTCCTCGTGCCGCTTCACCTCGGCCCCGGCGTCCTCCGCCTGCCGGACCTTCTCCAGCACCGCGGAGAGTTCCCGCAGCCGGGCGTTCAGGGTGATTTGCTGCGCCTCGGACTCCCCTAACGTTTTCTTGAGGGCGGCGAGCTTCTTCCGGGCCTGATCCAGGGCCGCCTCGGTCTGCCGGCGGGTGTCGGCCTTGCCGTCCCGCTCCTTCGCCAGCTTGTCGGACTTCCGCTCGGACTCGGACACCCGGCCCCGCTCGGTAGCGATCACGCCGACGGCCGGCAGGACCTCGCGGAGTTCCTTGAGCCGGGCGAAGTCCTTCTCGATGGCGACGGCGTGGCCGAGCAGGGCCTGGGCGTGGGTCAGCTTGTCCCGGGCGGCGGTCAGCGTCTTCTGCTTGTCGGCCCAGTTCCGGGCCTGGATTTCCACGGCCGTCAGCCGGTCGATCTCCCCCTGGGCGGCGGCTCGGGCGTCTTCCGCGACGGCGATCCGGTCGGCGGCGGCGGCCAGCTCGTCGTCGGTCACGTCCCGCAGCCCGGCGAGCTGGTTCGACAGCCCGTCGAGCCGGGCCTTGTACTCCCGCCGGCGGTCGTCGGCCTTGCCGTGGAGCTTCTGGTAGCGTTCGAGGTCGACGATCCGGGCCAAGACGCCGGCCCGCCCGGCCGGGGTCGAGTCGAGCAGCTTCTCGCTCTTACCCTGGAGCAGCAGCACCGACGAGGTGAACGTTTCGTAGTCGAGGCCGATCCGGTCCTTCACCCAGCCGTCGAACTTGGCCTTGAGCTGGGTGTCCGGGACGGGCTCCCAGCCGCCGGAGGAGACCCCTCCCCCTAACCCCCTCCCCCGGGGGGAGAGGGGGGACCGAACCACCGACCCGCCGTCTTCCTCCCCCTCTTCGTTGCGGGGAGGGGGCCGGGGGGTGGGGTCTGCCGGCTTCCCCCTCTCCCCCGTCGGGGAGGGGGAAGGAAAGGGGGTGGGGTGGGACGCGGGAGGGGTCTGTGCGATCCACTTCAACACCTGTTGGGTGCTGGCGACGGTGGTGGGCCGGCGGCGGACGGTCCGCCTGATCCGGTACGGGGTCCCCTCGATGGTGAAGTCGAACTCGACGGCCAGGGTGTTCGACTCCTTGTTGATGAGTTCGGCGGCGCTCTGGCTGCCCCCCCGGTGGTGCCCGAACAGGGCGAAGGTGACGGCGTCGAAGACGCTCGACTTGCCGCTCCCGTTGGTCCCGGAGAGCATCCAGAGCTGGGACCCGTCGAACCGGACCTCCTGCTCGTCCTTGTACGACAGGAAGCCGGAGAGCTTGACGCGCTGGGGGATCACGGCGGGGGGGTCCTCGGCCGCGGCCCGGGCCGGCCGCACGCCCCAGTGTACCCGCCCCGGCCGGCCGCCGCAGCGTCGGTTGCGGGGCACCGGTCCGGGCGGGCGGGGGCGTGAGCCCACGGTTGGTCCGGGCGAACCGCGACCGTGAGGGAGCGGGTGGGGCCTCGCCACCCGCTCCCTCACGGT